>CAZOQJ010000005.1:0-41723 GCA_964581905.1 uncultured Pirellulales bacterium | reverse complement strand
ATATCAGTTTCTCACTTTCTCGCAATATATATTATGGATTCCCGCTCCCCGCCTTGGCGAGGACAAGCTTCGCGGGAATGACCCTCCGACGCCCTTTGGGCTCCGCCAGAAGCGGATAAATGTGGAGGGCAGGCAAAACCTATAATACCCAAACCCGTAATTTCCGGCAAGGGAAAAATTCGTTGCACGTCGCCGTGCTGGCGACGGCTAAACAATTCTGCACCTACGTTTGGGGCCCTGTGGTAAAACAAACTCAATGCCGGATTATAGGAATATATTCGTTTAACGCTAAAAAAAATACAAAAACCTTCTTAAGACCATCTCATAGTTGCGAACCAAAAACGCACTAATCACCCCTATCAACCCGAACAGCAGTGATTTTCCCGATTAGCCGTCATAAAGTCACTCCTTAAACCTGCCGATTTGTAATTAAATACGCCATACTTCTGGCGTATAAATACACCAGAGGCGTATGAATCGATAATAAAACCTTTATTGAGGAGATAAAGATGAATATAGAAAACGAGCGTAGAAACGAGCAAAGACTGCATTATTATTGGCCTATCTGGTTCGCTGAGGACTTTAACGGGGAACTTTCACAAGGCCAGATGCTCGATGTCTCAAGCAGAGGGGCGGCATTTACATGTTATGATGACGGCAGCTGTCCTTACCCCGGCCAGAAAATAACCGCTCGTTTCAGCGTGCCACAGTTCGGCCTGGATGAATCCTTCGATATGGCAAATTTCACTCGTTCAGGTAATGTTTGTCGGGTCGATGAGGTAAATAACTTAGTGCGCCGCGTTGCGCTTCAGTTCGCAGAACCGCTGCCTTTCAAACCCGGTGAGCAGCTTGATATCGAAAGTGAATCCGATGCTACTCTGCTCGCTACGTAGCACGAGTACACACCAACAGCTTGACCCTCTAATGATATAGGAGTCTTGAACTCCGACTCTCGATACTCGATTCTCGCCGAGGACCGAGTATTCAGCATCAAGCATCCAGTATCCTAAGTCAACATTTGTACGACTATCTCCGCGACCTCGTCGCAGGCCTTTTTCTCAGCCAACGGCTCAGTCAGCTTAATCAGCTCGCCACTGACTTGAGCTAACCTGTCAATATCATCTAAAATCTGCATGATGCTTTCGGTAATCGGTTCAACCGAGCTAAAATACGGCATAAATTCCGGCACTAATTCTTTACCAGCCAGAATATTGACCAAAGAAAAGACCCTTGTTTGCACCAGCCACCATCCTACCAGATACCATAAAATCCTGCTGGATTGATACATTATCACCATCGGACAACCGACCGCCGCCACCTGCAAAGTGGCACTGCCGCTTGCCACAATCGCAAAATCAACAGCAGCAGCAGTTTCACTAACCGAGCTAATAGTATATTGACATTCAAAACCAGGAATTTGTGCTGCTTTTAAGAGCTTCTGCCTTTCGGCATCCACAGCCACAGTAGTAAAAGTCGCATTGGGATATTTTTGTTTCAATCGAACAGCTATCTGCTGCATCGGCCGCCAGAGTGCCCTAATCTCGGCGGCTCGCGAGCCGGGCATAATAGCAAACCTGGCATCTTTTGGCTCAAAATCCACATATGCTTTCCTGAAACCAGCCAAACCCGACTCCAAATCATCAAACAATGGATTGCCGACAAAAACCACATCAATACCTCTTTGGCTGAACCAATCCTGCTCAAAAGGTAGTATGCAGCAGAGCTTATCGCAGCATTTGCGAAGTTTTTTAATCCGCCAGGGTGCCCAGGCCCAGAGCTGGGGTGCAACGTAAAAAAGGGTCCTGATGCCTAATTTTTTGGCGGCCTTTGCGATGTGAAAGTTAAAACCGGGTGAGTCACAAACAATGACTAAATCTACTTTATTTGTTTTAAGATAGGATGTTGTGCGCTTTATAAGTTTATAATAATGGCCAATGTGCCTGAAGGCCTTATACATCATAACGGCTTTGCCGATTGTGATTTGCAGCAACTGACAGCCGGCTTCGGCCATTTTAGGGCCGCCTACGCCGACAAACTCTATGTTGTCATAACCGGTTTTACGCATAGCTGTTATGAGCCCGGCACAGTGGGCGTCGGCGCTCGGCTCAGCAACACTGATAAAGATGCGATATGTTTTGTTTTTATCCAGCATATTCATCCTTCGTAGTCCCGTGCTTCGTAGCGTACTTCGCAGAGCAGCAACTACGAAGAACGGAGAAGTACATATAGTACCTGGCTTTATGAAATCAGCAATGATAATTTTGGATGTCGCATGTCAAATAAAGAGGACAGAAGCAAGTCCGCAGGACGCCTTACGACGAAAACAGAGAGCAGATGGTCAGGATTTTTTCCCCACAAAATCAGGAGCATACTCGATGAAGGATACGTGAAGCAGCAAAAGGCAAGAAAAAACGCCAGAGGAAAGTATGCTTTGGTCTTTTATGCTGACGCTCTAAGCAGTATTTCTTCGCGTTTGACAATCCTGAATAGTATAAGAGCACCGGCAAGCGCAACTCCACCAAGGAATCCGCCAATGTGCGCCAGAAAAGCCACGGGAAGAGAGCCCGTGACCCCCTCAGTCAAGTTTAACAAGAACCATACCAAAATTAGCCATGGCCCCAGCCAGCCGAAACGCTTGAAACAGAGCACAACATGCATCCCTAAGATTCCCATAACCGCTCCGCTTGCACCAATAGCCGGCCGACCATCATAAACAATGTGCACAACTGCTGAAACAATCCCTACAAACAGATATGCAAACGGATAGTTCACATTGCCTATCCGCAAACACACATATCGCCCAAAGATCCAAAGCACAGCCAGATTCCATGCGGCGTGCATCACACTTGCGTGCAGCCACATATAGCAGAATATCGCCTTAAAAGACCATCTATCCAAAACCAGACCATTAAGATACTGCTGACCACCGTCATACACGAACTGTAACGCAAATGTCACCGCCATCAGCAATATCACCAAGTAATTGCCTATCGGCACATCAGGTAAAGATATTCTTTTGCTTAATAGTACACGCAAGACACGCTCCTCCTGGCAGCATTAAGCCGACTTGACTGGTGCGACCCAGAATCGCCTTGTACCACAGCAAAGATGCAGACTCATAGAAGCTGCCCAATGGAATGTAAATATTCTACCATATTTAATACCAAATGTCAATCGTGATTTTAAGCGATTTTATAGGATGAAAGTGCTCCTTGGAACAAATTGCGGTGGGTTTTGCCGTTTACCCCGTTAGAAAATCTGTAACAAGATTATAGTACAAAAAAAGAAAAAGTTTCTAACAGGGTTTACGATTCGCTATTGTTGATTTATGATTGAACAAAAGACGGATGTCATTGCGAGGGAATGACGTGACCGAAGCAATCTCAACTATTGGCGGTGTTGAGATTGCCACGCTCGGCTTCGCCTCGCTCGCAATGACAGTTAAGGTAAAAAATGGACAGATTTTTTGTGAAACAAGAAAGCTTGCAAGGCGAAGAAGTTGTGCTCAAAGGACAACAGGCACATCAAATAAATAACGTGCTGCGCAAAAAAGTCGGTGAACATATCATTGTACTGGACAACCTCGGCGCCGAATATGAAATCGAGCTACAAACAATCAGAAAAGAAAAAGTTACAGGACAGATAAAAGAAAGGCGAAAAGCTGCGGGAGAGCCGGCTGTTGAGATTACACTGTACCAGAGTTTGCTCTCGCGGGAGAAGTTCGAATGGGTGCTGCAAAAGTGTACGGAGGTGGGTGTGAAGCGATTTGTCCCGATAGAAACCTTCCGCAGCATCGTGCGACAAAAGTCAATAAATGCGAATAAAATAGAACGTCGGAAGCGAATAATACAAGAGGCGGCAGAACAATCGGGCAGGGGCAGGATACCGCAATTAGAGCAAACTGTAAACTTCGAAGATGCGATAAACAAACTCGATGATTTCGATTATAAATTTATGGCGCATACACAAGCCGAAGGTAAGAGTTTGCGACGATACTTAAAAGATAACAAAAAGAACAAAAGAATCGCTCTATTTATAGGGCCGGAAGGCGGATTTACGGAAAACGAGGTGCATAGCGCCAGGGATAGTAATATTGTGCTGATTAGCTTAGGCCACCGGGTTTTGCGAACAGAGACAGCAGCGGTGGTTGCGAGCAGTCTTATTCTGTATGAATTAGGCGAAATGGAGAGATAAAAATATGCTTTATCTTGTAGCAACACCGATTGGAAATTTGTCAGATATCAGTTTGCGTGCGCTGGAGATTCTTCGGCAGGTCGATTACGTAGCCAGTGAAGACACAAGAAAAACCGGTCTTTTGCTGAAGCACTACAAGATAAAAAAACCACAAATTACTTTTCACGAGCATAATGAGAAGCATGCAGGCAGAAAGATTATAGGTTTGCTTAAAGAGGATAACTCAATAGCACTTGTGACCAACGCGGGTACGCCGGGGATTTCCGACCCGGGATTTACGCTGGTTCGCAGCGCAATAGAGGCGGGGACAGATGTTACGATGATACCGGGTGCCTGCGCTTTTGTAATGGCGCTGGTACTGTCAGGGCTTGCGACGCACAGCTTTACCTTTCGTGGATTTGCTCCGCGGACAAGCGGCAAACGACAACGGTTTTTAGCTGAAGATAAGCAGTCATCTCATACTCTTATTTACTACGAGAGTCCGAATCGGCTGAGGAGCTTCTTAGAGGACGCTCTGGAGGTATTCGGCGACCGGAGGGCAGCATTAGCCAAAGAACTGACAAAGATGTTCGAATCAGTGAAGCGAGGCCGAATAACTGAGCTGCTGGGCCAGCTTGAGGAACAGCCGCGAGGGGAATATGTGATTGTCATCGAAGGTGCCGGCCGCGAATAACAAATTCCGCCCCTTCGACGGTTCGACTTCACTCACCGCAGGCCACACTCAGGATACAACGCCGCGCAAAACTTATGTTTATTGGAAAAAAGAATCGATGGAGTGAACTTATTGGTAATAAAATCGTATAAAATTGCCGACAACAGTTTTGTCGATGTTCGATTATTGGCCTTTTTATTTACCTAATCAGGAGACTAAAAATGCGAAGAATCACTTTGAAGCAAAGGAACAAAACCTCACACTATCTTGTAATTTCAACTATCTTTGTCACATTGTTCGTTTTAGCACAGCTATCAACTTTTGCGGAGGACAATAACAGCATAGCTACTCTGCGGCAGATTGGTAAGGCGTTTGCAACAATTGCCGAAAAGACATCACCGGCAGTGATTGGTCTAAAAGCTGAAAGGGTGGTTGTTCGAGAATATCCATTTTCGCGGGAATGGCCGTTTAGTGAACCATCTGACCCATTCAACGATGACATCTTTGAGCGGTTTTTCCGTTTTCGTTCTCCTCGTGAAAACTCACCACTGCGGAAGTACAGGGAGACTCGGCCGGTGCAGGGTACCGGTTTTATTATCTCACCAGACGGTTATATCCTTACAAGCAATCATCTGGTCGAAGATGCTGAAAAAGTTGAAGTCGAGCTTGCAGACGACCGAAAGTTTACCGCTGAGATTAAGGGCACCGACCCTGAAACCGACGTGGCGCTTATAAAGATTGATGCTAATAATCTGACCTATCTTAAACTGGCAGATTCCGACAAGCTTGAGATTGGAGAATGGGTCCTCGCAATCGGCAATCCGTTCGGCCTGAGCCGCACAGTTACGGAAGGCATTGTAAGTGCCAAAGGTCGAAGCGGTCTCGGCCTGACCACATACGAAGATTTCATCCAGACCACCGCGGCCATAAATTTCGGCAATTCCGGAGGGCCTTTGATAAATCTCGACGGTGAGGTAGTCGGGATTAACTCTGCTATTGTCGGCTCGACCGGCAATATAGGTATCGGATTTGCCGTTCCTATAAATATGGCCAAAGCTATCCTGCCCCAGCTTAAGAAAGGAGAAGAGATTGAACGGGGGTTCCTGGGAGTTGATATCCAGGACCTGACACCGGAATTGGCGGAATATTTCCAATTAAAAAATACCAAAGGCGTTCTTATTCCTGACGTTCATGAAGATTCGGCAGCAGAGAAAGCCGGCCTAAAACCCAACGATATCATCGTCGAGTTCAACGGGAAAACGGTAGATACTACTCAAGAATTACAGAATTGCGTGGCAATGTTAGAGCCGGGCACCAGTGTAATAATAGTGGTACTTCGGGATGGCAAAAAAAATACCCTTACTGCTGAGCTGTCCAAACGTCCGCCCCTGAGTGAGCTTGCAGGGATGCTGCCCAAAGATGTACAGGAAAACCTGGGGTTTTCCGTGCAAGACCTGACGGACGAATTAGCTAAACGATACGACTATAAGGGCCAGAGCGGCGTAGTAGTAACCGATATTGAGCCGCACTCTGATGCTGCACGGGCTGGCATCATACGCGGAGTATTAGTTAAGGAAGTCAACGGCAGGGAAATCAGCAATACCAGAGAATTTAACGAGGCGGTAACAAAAGCCAAGAAAGGCAATGTCCTTTTGAAAATAAAAAAAGAGCGCTACACATTCTTTGTTCTTCTACAGTTAAACGATTAAAAACGAGCCCCGTTAGAAAGACTATTTCTAACAGGGCGAGTGAATGAGCTTATGCCTGAGATAGAGCCAAAGCCCCGCTTTACAACAAGCGGGGCTTTAATTTTATGGGGAAGGTAAACAAAATCCTGCAGTAAATTACCGGGCCAAGTATTTTCGAGGTTGTCACCAATACAGTAAGGGTTTATACTTGTCGGTATGCTGAAGAAAATACTCGGTTTTTATACGAAGTTTTTTGCCGTTTGGATTATTTTATTCGCAGTTGTGGCTTATATATTTCCCAAACCCTTCATCGCTTTGAAAGACTATAACAAGCACTTCTTTGCCCTGACAATGTTCGGTATCGGAGCAGTATTACAGATGGAGGATTTTAAGCGAATCGCCAAAAGACCGATTATCGTATTTATCGGCTCGGCAGCACAATTTAGTATTATGCCATTGGGGGCATTTGTACTGGCCAGGATATTCAACCTGCCTCCGGAAATAACTGTTGGATTGATATTGACCGGCTCGGCTCCCGGAGCAATGGCAAGTAATGTTATGAGCTATATCGCCAAAGCCGATACCGCTTACTCGGTCTCGCTGACAACCGTATCTACTTTGCTCTGCCCACTATTAACGCCCGGCCTGACTTTTCTCCTGGCACGCTCACAACTGGATATCCCTTTTTTGGACATGGTTCTTGACGTTATTTATATGGTCATTTTGCCTTTGTTTTTCGGCTTCGGCATAAGGCATCTTTTCAGAGAAAAGTTAGAGAAGTTTTTGCCGATTTTCCCGGCCATATCGGTAACCTTTATAATATTTATCTGCTCGCTGGTTATAGCCCTCAATAAAAATTATTTACCGAAGGCAACCGGACTGATTCTCGCAGCAGTTGTAATATTGAATGTTTATGGAATGTTAGCAGGTTACTCAGTGGGTGTCATTTTTCGGATGACCCAGAACAGAAGACGAACCCTATCCATCGAGATTGGAATGCAAAATGCCGGCTTAGGGACGGCTCTGGCCCTCGAGCATTTCGGTGAAAAGGCGGCGATGCCGGCGGCGATTTTCGTGTTTATCTGCATTATTACTGCGTCCATTATGGCGGAGGTGTGGCAAAAAAGGGCGGTTGCAGCAGAAGTAAAATAAATAATATACATTAGTGAAAGACAGTTGCATTTTTTCGATACAAAGTGTATAATTCGTTGTTATATCTGGTTTTTAAGACATGAACGGGCAGTCCATATTTGGCTGCCCCTTGCTTATGTAAGCGTGTTTCGATTATGAAAGGTGACTGAGGGGAATTGGCTATGGGTTGTAATTTAGCTATTGCAGGAGTAACGGGGGCTGTTGGACAGGAATTTCTGAAAATCCTAAAAGAGCGGGATTTTCCGTTTGATTCGATAAAGATGCTTGCAAGCAGCCGCTCGGCCGGCAAGAAAATCGAATTCAAAGGCAAAGAATATACCGTTGAAGAACTGACCAAAAAAAGTTTTGCTCGGATTAACATCGCATTATTTAGCGCCGGTGCAGCGCGAAGCAAGGAATTTGCACCCGCTGCGGTTCAGGCAGGTGCGGTTGTGGTGGACAACTCTTCGGCCTTTAGAATGGACCCGCAAGTGCCGCTGGTAATTCCGGAAATAAATCCGCAGAAAATAGCCGGACACAAAGGGATAATCGCAAATCCGAACTGCTCGACCATTATCGGGATTGTACCGGTCTGGCCGCTGCATAAGGCAAATCCGGTCAAACGGATGGTCGTCAGCACTTACCAGGCAGCCAGCGGTGCGGGACAGCAGGCGATGCTCGAACTTGAAAAACAAACCCGGGAAATTCTCGACGGAAAAGAGCCAACCTGCAATGCCTTTCCGTATCAAATAGCTTTTAATGCCTTCAGCCACAATTCCGAGCTGGATGCCAACGGTTACAGTCTGGAAGAGGTCAAAATGGTCAAAGAGACCAGGAAGATATTCGACTGCCCTGATATAGCGATTACCTGTACGTGTATTCGTATTCCGGTATTCAGGGCGCACTGTGAAAGCATCAACCTTGAATTTACCAAGTCAATTACGCCTGATGAAGTAAGAGACCTGCTGAGCACTGCGCCGGGCGTGTCGGTTCTGGATGACCGCGAGCATAACCGCTTTCCGATGCCGATTAACGCTACCGACAAAGATGATGTTCTTGTCGGCCGAATCCGTCAGGATGAATCGATACCTGAGAACCGCGGCATCAACATCTGGGTTGCGGGTGACCAGCTGCGAAAAGGTGCGGCACTCAACGCTGTGCAGATTGCGGAAAAGCTGCTATAATCAGCCGTGATGGCTGTTCGTAAAATAAAACTCATCGTCCAGTACGACGGCAGTACATATAGCGGCTGGCAGATTCAGCCGGGTAAGAAAACCATCCAGGGAGAGCTTGTCGAGGCCGTGTCAAATCTCACCGGTACTCGAACCTTCGTCCACGGAGCAAGCAGGACCGATGCCGGCGTAAGCGCGCTTGGCCAGGCCGCGCTTTTCGAGATTGATTCACCTATTCCTACAGAGAACTTCCCGGATGCAATAAATGACCGACTGCCGCCAAACATTGTTGTTATAGCCGCCGAAGAAGCGCCCCTGAAATTCGACCTTTTAGGCGGTGTGAAAAACAAGCTCTACCGTTATGCGATTTACACCGGCCGACACCGGCCGGTCCTCATGCTAAATCAGTGCTGGCACATTCCGAAAAAACTCGACGTAGAGGCAATGAATCAAGCGGCGCAGTTGCTTGTCGGTGCAAAAGACTTCAAATCCTTTGCAACCGCCAAAGACAGACGAGAACAGACCGTGCGGACTATTTTTAGCTGCAATGTCAGTAGACAGAAAACAGAAGACAGAGAACAGAAGACAGAAGACGAAAGAAGAGGGACAAAAGACGACGGTCAATGGATATATGTTGATGTTGAGGGTGACGGCTTTTTATATAATATGGTCAGAAATATCGTCGGCACTTTAGTCGAGGTCGGCCTCGGCAGGTGGAAGCCGGAAAGAATAACAGAAATCCTCGAAGCAAAAGACCGCAGGGCAGCAGGGCCGCTGGCTCCGGCGGCTGGCTTATGTTTAATACGGATTCAATATTGAAAATCGTCCACATCATAACACGGTTGATATTAGGCGGGGCGCAGGAAAATACGCTGATTACCTGCAAGCTGCTGGCTGAACGCGGACATGATGTTACTCTTATTACAGGCCCAGCCATAGGGCCTGAAGGTGAACTCTTTGAACAAACAAAAGGGCAAAAATATAAAGTTGTTACAGTCGATAAGATGATTCGAGCCATTTGTACTTTGCATGACCTAATCAGCTACCGGCAAATCAAAAAGCTGCTGCGACAAATCCAGCCGGATGTTGTCCATACACATTCGGCAAAGGCGGGGATATTGGGCCGGTTCGCAGCATACAGTTTAAGACCCAAGACCAAAGACTCCAGACCAAAGACCCCGGCGGTGGTACATACAATACATGGGTTGGCATTTCATCCTTATCAAAGCCGGTGGCTTAATAAATTTTATATCGTGATTGAAAGGGCAGCCGCGAAACGAACGGATTTTTTCATCAGCGTGGCAGATGCAATGACAGAAAAGGCGCTGGCGGCGGGCATAGGAAGTCCTGAGCAATTCGTTACCGCATATTCGGCCATTGAGGAGGACGACTTTTTGCGGCCGATACCCGATGAGAAGATAACCGAATTTCGCGTCAATAATGGTATTTCGAAAAATTCTGTTGTGCTGGTAACGATTGCGCGCCTATTTGAGCTCAAAGGACATGACTTCATCATTGAGTCAGCGAAACAACTTAGTAAAAAGTTTGATAATGCAGTATGGCTGTTTGTCGGAGACGGCAATTTATCCGAATTCTATAAAAAACAGGTTTACGAATCGGGCCTTGCCCATTGTATTAAATTCACGGGCCTTTTGCCGCCGAGCCAAATTCCGCTTGCTATACAGTCATCGGATATACTTGTGCACTGCTCACTTAGAGAAGGCCTTGCACGTACACTGCCGCAGGCAATGCTGTGCGGAAAGCCAGCAATATCTTTTGATATCGATGGTGCAAAAGAAGTGGTAAACGAAAACACCGGCCGATTAGTCGAACCAAAAAATATTGAGCAATTAACAAAGGCCTGCGCAGAATTGATAGAAGATGGGCAATTGAGAACAAAACTCGGCCAGCAAGGCCGAGAATCCGTAAAAGAAAAATTCGCACCGGAAAAAATGGTTGATAAAATCGAAGAGGTTTATAATAAGATTGTCTAAATCAGCCACAGATTTCACAGATTCTCGCAGATTATAAAATTCGTAATATTTAGCCTGCCGTTTCACGGCAGGTTTATTTTTGCCATACAGAGAACATAGAGACCGCCGAGGGATTTTCAATAGTTATATCATACTCTGTTATCTCTGAAAGCGTAGCCGAGGAATCTATCCTAAAATACTTAGCACCGCAATTTATGTGGAGGCATTGCGAGAAACGACTTGTCCTCCGTTTCGTCTCGCCATAGTTTTAACGAAGGCGGAAGCCTTGGCGAAGGAGGAAGTGACATGGCAATCTCTTTTTGAATCTTGATTCTTACATTTTTTCAGCAACTTCTTTTGCGAAGTAAGTAATTATAATATCCGCTCCTGCACGCTTAATGGAGATGAGCATTTCCAGCATTGCTGCTTTCTCATCTAATAGCCCCGCGCTAGCGCAAGTTTTTACCATCATATATTCGCCGCTGACGTTATAAGCAGCGATAGGGCAATCGAACCGCTGCTTTGCGCGGTAAATAATATCAAGATAACAAAGGGCCGGCTTAACCATCACGATATCAGCACCCTCCTCAATATCCAGAGCAATCTCAGCCATCGCCTGGTTGGCATTGGCAAAATCCATCTGATAGGTCTTTCGGTCGCCAAAGGAGGGCGTAGATTCGGCAGCATCTCTAAATGGCCCATAGAAAGCAGAGGCATATTTAGCTGCATAAGACATAATAGCAACATCGTGAAAATTATTTTTCTCCAATGCCTCGCGGACATATTTGACCCGGCCATCCATCATATCCGAAGGCGCGACAATATCGGCGCCGGCCTGTGCATGCGAAAGCGCGACCTTGGCCAATAGTTCACAGGTAGCGTCGTTGTCGATTTTTCCATCTTTGATAACTCCGCAATGGCCGTGCGATGTGTATCCACAAAGGCAGATATCGGTGGTGACAAGAAGCTCGGGTGCAGCTTTTTTGATTTCGCCAATTGCCCTTTGCACAACTCCGTCTTCCGCCCAGGCTGCAGAACCCACATCATCTTTTTTCTCCGGCAGGCCGAAAAGGAGCACCGCCGGTATCCCCAGCGCCGCAACCTCTTTCGCCTCGGCCGCAATCGTATCAGGCGAGAAATGAAAACAATCCGTCATCGACTTGATTGGTTCTTTGAGCCCCTTACCTTCGCGGACAAATAACGGATAAACCAAATTATCGACACTCAAGGAGGTTTCTCGCACCAACCTTCGCACAGCGTCGCTTTGTCGCAAACGTCTCAATCTGATTTTCGGAAAACCCATTACAATCCGCCTCTAATAAGAACTGATTTTATTCCTTAATCAACCACTTTCCTGCCGTCACAAACTAAAAAAGTGCAAAGTGTCTAATGTGATAGCAAAGTCGCCGACGCTCCATAGCTATGGCGACGGAGCGCTGTCATCCCTTCGCTCAAAGGCAAGTCTGAGCGAGCGTTCAGAGAGCAAAGAATCTCACAATCGAGGGCCAGATGCTTCGCTTCCACCCTTCGCAGTGGCAAAGCTACTGCTACGGAGGACGGGTCGCTCAGCATGACATGAATCATTCTTTCACTTTAGCTCACCGTGGTCACTTCGGGGAGCTATTTGGGCACAAGCAGCACTGTCATACGCCTTCCAGTCATTTTGGCAGGCCGTTCTACCTTTGCCAAGTCCTCCAGCGCTACAATAATATGCTCAAGTTTTTCATAACCCTGTTCTCTATGCATCATCTGCCGGCCGCGGAAGAACACCGTGAATTGTACTTTGTGGCCCTTTTCCAGAAACTCACGCGCGTGGCTGACCTTGATATCCAAATCGTGCTTGTCGGTTTCAGGCCTGAGCCTGATTTCCTTCAGCGCTGCAGTATGACGTTGGCTTTTCTTATAAGCTTCGCGGCTCTTTCTCTTTTGCTGATAAAGCCACTTGCCATAGTCCATTATCCGGCAGACCGGCGGGTCGCTCGTGGGTGCAACTTCCACAAGGTCCAGCCCATTTTCACGAGCCCTCCCAAGCGCCTCATCCCTGCTTACTATCCCCACCTGATTATTTGACTCGTCAATCAGCCGAATTGTCCCGGCCCTTATCCCCCCATTTATCTTCAAACCTAATCTACTGATTGTACACCACCTTAGCTTTCTAAATTGATTACGCGTCGTTTACCAATTGCCACTTACCAATCCCCAATTCTCTAAAATGCTAAATCTAAATCTTTATCGGCAATTTTGCATCTTGCCATTTTCAAAAACTCATCAATACCAACGGTCTTATTTTCCTTAACCGCGCGGGTTCTTACATTGACCGTATTGGACTGTGCCTCTTTAGGGCCGACTACTAACATAAAAGGAAGCCTTTCGCCATGGGCTTTGGCAATCTTGGCACTTATTTTTTCATCCGAACAATCGCATCTGCAACGTAATTGCGCATCTTTTAGCTTGTCCTGAACGATTCCCGCATAATCATTACTTTTTTCACTTATTGGTAAAACTCTCACCTGCTCCGGTGAAAGCCACAGGGGCAAATTCCCGCCGTAATGTTCTATAAGAATACCGATAAACCGCTCAAATGAGCCTAAAACCGCCCTGTGAATCATAACCGGCGTTTTCTCGGTATTGTCCTTGTCGGTATATACCAGGCCGAAACGCTCCGGCATAGAAAAATCCAGTTGAATCGTACCCAATTGCCACGACCTTTTCAGGCAGTCTTTTATATGAAAATCTATCTTCGGCCCGTAAAATGCGCCGTCGCCTTCGTTAATTTTATATTCAATCTCCTTATGTGCAAGAGCGTCCTTGAGAGCATTCGTTGAAGTATCCCAAATCTCATCCGAGCCGATATGTTTTTCCGGCTTGGTCGAAAGCTCGATATGAAAATCCTCAAACCCAAAGGCCCGATATATCTCAAAGGTAAGCTCAATCACACCTATTATCTCAGACTCTATCTGCTCAGGCGTGCAGTAAATATGAGCATCATCCTGGGTGAACTTCCTTACCCTGAAAAGGCCGTGCATAACACCGCTGGCCTCGTGTCGATGCACCAGACCAAGCTCAGCAACACGCATCGGAAATTCGCGATATGAATGCTGCCGGCTTTTATAAATCAGACAGCCGCCGGGGCAATTCATCGGCTTTATCGCATAGCTTGCATTATCGAACTCGGTAAAATACATATTCTCCTTGTAATTGTCCCAATGGCCGCTTCTGTGCCAGAGCTCTTCGTTGAGAATTATAGGCGTCTGGATTTCTTGATAGCCATATTTATAGTGCACACCGCGCCAGTAATCTACTATGGTATTCCAGATAATCATTCCTTTGGGGTGAATAAACGCAAAGCCCGGGCCGGCCTCATTGAAGCTAAACAAATCCAGTTGCCTGCCGAGCACACGATGGTCGCGCCTTTTTGCTTCTTCTAACCTTTGCAGGTAGTCGTCCAGCTCTTTCTGGCTTGGCCAGCAGGTGCCATAGACACGCTGGAGCATTTTTTGTGTTGGGTCGCCGTGCCAGTAAGCGCCCGCCACGGACATAATCTTGAAGCTTCCTACCTTACCGGTGCTTGGTATATGCGGCCCGCGGCACAAATCCTCAAAACTATCTCCATGCGAATAAAAACTGATTATTTCGCTGTCAGCGCGCTTAATATTGTCGGTTTTATATTTGTCGCCGGATAACTTCGCAAGCGCATCAGCCCTGGACATCTCCCTGCGAATAAACGGCTTATCGGCCCCGACAATTTCTCGCATCTTTTCTTCTATACGTTCGAAGTCACTTGGCCGAATCGGCTCTTGAAGGTCGATATCATAGTAAAATCCATCTTCAATAGTTGGACCATAGACCAGCTTCGCATCCGGCCAAATACTGCATATCGCCTCAGCCATTATGTGCGCGCAGCTATGCCGCATTACTTTAAGGCCTTGTTCATCTTTGGCCGTGATGATTTGAACGGCTGAGTCGCCGTTGATAGGCGTGGATAAATCTACCAATTGCCCATTTACTTCTGCAGCTACGGCTGCCTTTGCCAACCCCCGCCCTATTTGTTCAGACAATTGTTTTACCGTTGTGCCGTTGACAACCTCTAATATGCTGCCGTCTGGCAGTGTCACTTTTGCCATAGATTTATCCAGTACGCAAATCCCTTATTCACCCCGTTAGAAAGAAAGCTTCGTCTTGCATCTCCCCGCTAACATCGGAGATTTCTAACGGGGTTGACACATATAATATATCTATCCGAGTCAAATTGTCAAGTGTCGAGCTTTTCAGCAATCACCAATTTACCCCGTTAGAAAGAATTCCCCGCTCGGGCTTTCTAACGGGGCAAAATATCGGCTAAAGGCCTGGCAGCTTGTCCGACATAGGCTAAAAAACTATTCTGCACAACACTGCTATTCACCAAATCGCCTCAAACCCTGTAACTTTTGAATTAGCAAAAATTTATATGAATCTACCACAATGAATTCGCCCTGTCAACCCCGTTAGATAGACTCTGTTAGATGGAAACTTAACTAACGGGGTAGAAACTTATCTAACGGGGTCAACATTACCTTCTCACAGGATTTTTGTTGTTATCGATTGCCCTTTTTGGTATAATAAATACGGATGAGGTGATAATTGGGCTGATAGAGAGCACAGTAATTAGTGGTGAGCAAAGTCAGCCCTGCGAAGCTCTGCCGTTTAGAGCGAAGCGGGGAGCAAAGCCTGCGGTGAGCGCAGTCGAACCGTCGAAGGGGTTGAACTATATGGACATAATTTTGGTTCTATTCAAGAAAAACGGCTTGCAAAAGACCTTCTCTTTGCCGAGCAATGTTACGGTAATTGGCCGTCGTCAGGATTGCGATTTATGCATTCCATTAAAGTCGGTTTCCAGAAGGCACTGTCAGCTGAATAGTAACAAAGACACCCTCAAAATCCGCGACCTCGACTCGCATAATGGTACTTATCTTAATAATAATCGCATAGATGAGGCAACGATTAAAGCAGGCGACTACCTTAAAATAGGCCCACTGATATTTTTAATACAAATTGACGGTAATCCTGAAGAGATTGTCCCACCGAAGCAGCCCGCGCAAAAACCCGTGCAAAAACCAGAGCCGAAGATTGAAGCAGATGAGGAAAGTTTCGCTGAGCTGGAGCTTGATGAATCTGACTCCGACCTCACCAAGATTGAAGACCTCTAAGCCCTGTTTAGCAGTCGTCGGCATTTATCCACCGACCTGTCCAGCGTAGCGCAAGCGAAGTCGGAAGCGTAAGCGGAGTCGGAAGCTTTAGCGAAGACGGAAGCGACGAATAGTCTTTCCCATTTTATACTGGTGCTATAATCATTTTTGGGGCAAGAAAGTATATAGCCATGCCAAGCAATGAACTCATAAGCAGTCCTGGGGAACTTTTCATTTTAGCTGTAGGGATTGGAGCAATCGGCGTTCTCTTCCTTTGGATAGCAAATATGTGGGAGAAAGCAAGGGGGGAGAATGAAGCCTCTCGCTTAGAACGAACGCGGCACCATAGAAACATGCGGGGCCTTGACCAACTGAATGCTTTTTATTCGGACCGCAGAAACATGCCCGTTTCACTGGGCATGGGCGGAATTATTATGGTCTTCGCTGGGATATGTGGGGTCGTTGCAGCTTTAGTGTGGTTTCTCATCCGGCTAATCTAAAGCCCAACAAGGTGATGCACCTGACCGTTATTCCGCTGCGATCCATAGCGGCAGGTGAGCTTGGTCGTTCCGGTGAATTCCGCCACGGTGGATAAATCTGCCCCTGTGCCTTGGGTAATTTGCGGAAGCCCTCGCCCCAATTACCAATTTGCCCCTTAGGGGTTAACCAATTCACCAATTCTCTAATTTATCCCTTAGGGATTAACTAATCCCTGAGTACCTGATTCCTGATGCACTCCACCCTGATAACCTGATAATCCGATTCCCTTCACGCTCAACGCATCTACTCATCCACGCATATACTCATTCGCGAGTCACAAGTTTTATAAACTCTCGACCACGCTGCTCGAAGTTATCAAACATATCATAGCTGGCGCAGGCTGGGCTCAGCAAGACGACATCGCCGCTAACCGATAAGCGTCTGGCTGATTCAACCGCATCAGTTAATGAACTAACTATTTCGATTTTTATTGATTTCTCTGTGTCCTCCTTGTCCGGCGTAGCCTTGGCGAAGACGGATGTGTTCTCTGTGGCCAATTGTTTTTCTATTGCCTCTGCGATTTTCCCAGCGGTTTGGCCGAGCAGAATAGCTGCCTTGGCCTTTTCGGCTATTTTTTGGCCGAATTCATCGAATGGCAAATTCTTATCATATCCTCCGGCAATAATGATAATTGGTTTGTCAAAAGCTTCCAGTGCGGTGATTGCGCTCTGTGGCGTTGTTGCCTTCGAGTCGTTGTACCAGCTGACGCCATTTACCTGTGCAACCAGTTCAAGCCGATGGGGTAATGGTTTAAATTCCGGCAGGGCATTTTTAATCTGGCCGTCGTCAATGCCAAAGTGCCTGGCGACAGCGATGGCAGCGGCGAGGTTTGAGAGATTGGCCCGGCCGGGCAATGGAAAACTCTCGCGGATTTTTTCATTTATATCGTCAGTTGAAAATTTGATACAACTTCTGCCTGCATCTATCTTGTATTTTTCAAACCACTCGGCAGCGATTTTATCTTCGGCGTTGAAGATAGAAACAGCAAGGCAGTTTTCATCCAACTCTTGAAATTTGAAGATATTTTCCTTTGCAGCACAATAGTTGGCAAATGTACCATAGCGGTCGAGATGATTCGGCGTAAGATTCGTTAAGAGCGCAACATCTGGTGCTTTTTGGATTTCGGCTAACTGCTCGACCTGAAAGCTGGACAGTTCCAGCACAACTAAATCATCAGGGCTGATTTGCTCTAATATGGTCAGCAGCGGCTCATTGCCGATATTGCCGCTGAGCCAGACCTTCTCGTCTCTCGCATTTTTTAATAAGTGTGCGGTCAGGGCGGCCGTTGTACTTTTTCCATTTGCTCCTGTTATTCCGATTGTCTGTGCGGGGCACAGTTCAAAGAAGATATTAATCTGGGACGTGACGAACTTGTTATGCTGGCGCGCTATTTCCAGAAATTTATTATCACCGGGCACAGATGGATTAGCGATGATAATATCTGCTTTTTCAAAATCAGATTTGTCATGCGAGCCGAGGTGGTATTCTATATCAGGAAATTCTTTAAGCTTTTTAATCGAATCTTGCAGTTTTTCTGCCGGGGCCAAATCCGTTATTATTACTTTAGCGCCGGCACTCGCAGCGAATTTAGCGGCATCAACACCTCCGCCGAAACGACCCAGCCCCATTACCAGCAACTTTTTGTCGGCAAAGAACTGCCTGTCCAATTTTCTACCCCTTGAATCAAATTACGGTTTTGCAGCGGTATAAATATACGCAACGCCGAGGCTAAGGGGCTGTACCGCTACATTCTCAAATCCTGCATCTATCATACAGCGGGTGAACTCGAACGGCGAACAAAAAGATTCGATGGTCCTGCCCAAATACCGGTACGGTTGATAGTCGCCTGATACGCCACCGGCAATCACAGGCAGCAGGATTTTCAGGTATAGCAGGTACATGACCCTGACGATGCGGCTGGCGGGCAGGGAAAATTCGAGGATAAGCATTTTGCCGGCTGGTGTTAGAATTCGTCGGATTTCTTTTAGTGCCGCCGGGACGTCGGGCATATTTCGAACGCCGAATGCCATGGTGACCACATTGAAGCTGTTATCTTCGAACGGCGTATGAGAGGCGTCGCCCCGGATGAGAACGGCTTGATTGCCAAGGCCGAGGCGGTTTAGTTTCTTCTTACAGACGGCGAGCATCTTGCCTGAGATATCAAGGCCGACCACACTTTCAATGTCGTTTCTTCTTCGCAACAAAGCAATGAGGATGTCACCGGTGCCTGTTGCAAGGTCGGCAAGCATGATGTTTTTGTGTTCATCGAGACAGGCGGCAACTTTACGCCGCCAGAAGTAGTCCTGTCCAAAAGACAGCAGGTGATTCAGCAGGTCATAGGTGGGGGCAATCCGCCCGAACATCTCGGCGACGCAGTTAGTGTCGCTTGGCACCATCGGTGTGGCCTCAGAAACTGTTTGACTATCCAATTTCACAACTTGCTTTGCATAGCTTTTGCGAGGTCTACTTTGGCATCGATTACCGCCTGCTCGATGCATCTTTTCCAGTCATCGCCGAACTGTTCTTTATATTTTGGATTTTCGTATGCGTAGATTATCGACCGCGATGCATTAATTAAAGCTCCTGTGCCGTCGGCTTTACAGAACCGCACGCAGTCTGCCGCCGATGCGCCCTGCGAGCCGTACCCCGGCACGAGAAACCATATCTTTTCATACTTCTGTCGCAGAGTTGTTGTTATCTCCGGCGAGGTTCCGCCTACCACCATCCCCACGTTGCTGTATCCGTTTTTGCCGACCCGTTCGTTTTGGCAGGCGATTTCGTTGACTATTTCAGCAAGCTTTTCATACATTGTTTGGCCGTCCGCATCGGCGAAGTCCTGAACTGCTGCCGCCGAAGGATTGCTGGTGCGGATTAGCACGAATACTCCCTTCCCTTCCTTATTGGCCATATCTGCAAAAGGCACAATGCCATCGGTTCCGGTATATCCATTGATAGTCGCGGCGTCTGGCGCGAGTGTATCTTCAAGGCCGGCTAATTCCGGATTTTGCAGATGGGCCGCGGCGTAAAGCTTAGCGGAATGGCCGATATCGCCGCGTTTCACATCGCCGATTATTTCCAGCCCTAATTCATCGGCCTCGGAAATCAACGCATAGTACGTTTCCATCCCCTCCAAGAGATACCTTTCGAAAAATGCGATATTTATCTTTATCGCCGGCACCATCGGCGCAACAATTCGCATCGTCTGCGTGCAGAAATCGAAGATTGCATCTACTGCCGCCGCGGCATTGAGCTCGTTATTCATATCCCGATGGCTTATTATCGCCGGTGGTAGTCTGCTGTAAACAGGGTCTAAGCCGACAATCAAAGAAGTTTTTTTGCCCTTTACAGCGGTACAGATACGGTCACCAAAATGACTCGCCATTGGTTAAATCCTTTCACAAGGTAATTGGTTAACCAGTTACCACAAGGAAAAATCCTTTCATTAAACGTTCGAATCATTATAATCTCAGAAACGTTTTTGAGCAAGTATTTATACTGAGCGGAGCCTGCGGTGAGCGCGGCCGAACCGTCGAAGTGGCGCAAATATGGATACTGAAACTGACCCAAAAAAGCCCAGGAAGAAAATTCATCCTTCGCAGTACCCGCTACGGAGAAGGAGGTTCAAAAAACGCTACTGGCTTCTGATTGATTTGGCTGTAGCGGTTACTTTTCTTGTCTTGCTGTTATATACGCCGGCTGGTTATAAACCGGCGGTCAGTGATGACCAGGGGCACATTTCTTCATATTTGATGCAATTATCGTCTGAATTTTATAACGGTGCACAGCTCCAGGAGCCGTTTGAGGTAGTCGTTATTGATGAGAAATTAAACGAAGCGATTGCCGGCTGGTCGCAGGCCTCGCCGGACACCGTCCTTTCAGCCCCTGCCGTGCGTTTTGTGCCGGACGCTATCGAATTGATGGGAACGGCCTCTATAAAAGGCGTGGACCTTGTGGTTACTATTGTTTTGCAGCCGGAAATTGACGCAAATGGTCTTTTGAATTTGCAGGTGGATAAAGTAAAGACCGGCGCCATGAATATTACCCCTCTTGCCAGGGTGGTAGCCAGAAATATGTACGAGCAGCAGATTGCTGTTAGGCCTGTAGACACGCAGGATTGGCGGGCGCAGGTCGCCGCCTCATTGCTTGACGGCCAGCCCTTCGACCCCGTCTTTCCCGTCGATGACAAAAAAGTCCGACTGGAGAAAGTGGACGTACAAGATGGAAAGTTAATCCTGCACCTGACGCCAGTGCCGTAAGGGTTTTGTTAGCCTCCTACACTGTAGGGGGTTTTGTTAGCATCGCAGGGGGTTCCTTGAAGTTTAATACTGCAAACTCTCCGTGATATTTTTTAGCGGCGATATCATACGCTTTTGCTGCCTCAATCTCAGAATCGAAATACCCGAGATTAATACGTTTCCCATAGACGCTGATTCGGCTGCGCCATCGTTTCGCATACCCTGACCAGTCAATGCCTATATATTTTGAGCGCGAAGGTTTTTGTGATTTTCTCCTGTTCCAGAGGTTTTGAGCATGTGTTGCAGCTCGCAAGTTGGCCTTTCGATTATCTAATCCGTTATGATTGATATGGTCGCAATCCATACCAGCCGGAACGTTAATAACAAGCTGATGCATATAGACATTTCTTCGGCCGAGGTATTTTGGCTCCGACATATAGCAAACGGCATAAAAAGTGCTTGGGCTTTTTCGGGCGTACCATGTGTATTTTTTCAGGCGCTTGTAATCTTCTGGGTCAACGATGGCGATTTGGTCCTGAGAGAGCTTTATCCGCCGAAATGGATAGCCGTATCGCAACCGCCGCTCCAATAGCACCACCCAAACCACCGGCCAGACCAACCAATCCGGAATCTCAACAGTAACCTTGATGACCCAACCTCCGCACTGCGTAGCTTCAGCAGAGCAGTGTCCTCTGCTTCCCCTCATCCACTCATTCACTCATTCACTCATTCACTCATCCACTCATTTACGCATTTACTCATCAACGCATCATCCCCCCAATATTGGCCGAACCTGCACATTTGATTGAAATTTGAGTGATTTTTTAAGAAGTGAATTTACGTAAGTATTTATTTAGGAATGAATAAAAAAAATTTTGAAAATTTTGATTTTTGCGCGCAACTACCTGCGTATTTGATTGATTTTTTTCTGTAAGTTTATATATAGACGATGTTTATAGCAGATTTTTTTACAATCCCTTGTGTATTAAGGACTTAAAGTAGGGGCGATTCGCGAATCGCCCTTTCTAACGCCTTCTTTTTCTAAGCGCCAATCCACCCAGACCAAGCAGTAATAGAGTTGTAGGTTCAGGTACAAGAACGATTTTGGCATCGTGGCCGATATAAAAATCATTATCAATTAGTTCGCTGCTTAGAAGCGTTCCGGTCAGGTGCCTTAAAGGCTCGTAATAAATGTCGCCACCAAATATACTGGTAAGTTCTCCGTAACCGAATGGCTGGCCATCGACCGCAAAATCATAGCCGAATATCTGTACCAAACTCTGGTCCAATAGTGCTAAATTACCGCCGCCTATTGTGCCTCCGTAGACATTTACCTGGCTGGAATGGTGGCTCTGAATATATTCTATTGACCCGCCGTAGATATTTACCTGGCCGGAATCCACGCTACAAATTGCGCCGTCTATTGAGCCGGCGGAGATATCCACCTTACTTGAGCCCCCGCCTTGAAGATAATGTATCGAGCCGCCGGACATATTTACCTGGCTGGATTCGTTGCTTCCAAGCGAATCTACTGACCCACCGGAGATATTAAACTGGCTGGAGCCCAAGCTAACAAGTTCTTTCATCGAGCCGCCAGAAACATATACCTGGCTGGCATCAAAGCTGTAAAGTTGCCATACTGTTCCGCTGGAGATATTCACTAGGCTTGAGTCATGGCTTCTAAGTTTTTCTATTTCGCCGCCGGATATATCTACCTGGCTTGAATCGAAGCTGTGAAGCTCGTTTATTGAGCCGCCGCGGACATTTATCCTGCTGTGTTCATATCCCCTCAGCCAATAAGGATAATCCATGAATCCACCAGCCCGCCAGTTTACGGTTGTGTACATTTCCGGTGTTTGATAGTCCACCCTAACATAGTCGTTGATTACATAGTTGATGTCGTGGGGCAGGCCGTCGTTGAAGTGGATTGTCCCAATCGCGGGGCAAGCGCACAGAAACAATACCAACGCTACGAAAAATATTGTCCTTGCACTTTTCACCTTCACTCCTCCTCAATTGATTTCGCCATTCTTTTAAGACAACAGAGGATAATTGATTAACCAGGCCGTTGCCACAAAGCGCGCAAACTCTTTTTCCGTTCGCATCCTTGAACTGCTCAGGCCGTTGAAAAACTTGCCTTTGTGGGGGAAGGATTGATAAAGAAAAAACCTTCTCGCCATCCTCCTTGAAGCCGTTTATAATTATATATCAGATTTATCCAAGAATGTCAAGAGAAAATTATGGGACTTAGAGAGGAAAAAGCTGGTATTGAGGCATAGCGGACACGAATTCGCATCACATTGAGCGGGGGTCGGGGTCTTTGTCGGGGTTCTACGTTTAACCCCTGCCTCTGCCAGATTGGCAGGCGGAGATATTCTCGTAAGGAGACACTTGGTCGCACAATTAGAATATAAGACTTTTAATAACAGAAACTTAGGAAGATGTTCGTCCAATAAAAACACAACTGGCACGAGATTTGCGTTGTTTTGAGAATATACGGAAGTAATTATTACTGTTGAGAAAATTATGTCAATTTCAGATATTCCAGACAAAACAAGATACTTGCTTTGGGGTAAGGCGGCTGGTCGATGTGAATACGAAGGCTGTAATAAACCACTTTGGCTTGATTCTTTGACCAAAGCTGAATTCAATACGGCATATATTGCTCATATCATTGCAGATCAGCCAAATGGCCCTCGTGGTGATTCGGAGTTATCCGAGAAACTGCAAAGAGATATATCTAACCTTATGCTTATGTGCGATGAACACCATCGGCTTATCGACAAGGAGGACATCAAGGGCCATTCTGTAGAACGTCTCAGGGAGATGAAATGCAAGCATGAAGCGCGAATCGAACTACTCACGAGCATTCAGCCAGAAAAAAATAGCGAGATACTTCTGTATGGTGCCAGAATAGGAGAGCATCACACCCACCTTAGTTTTGAGAAAGCTGCTATTGCAATGATCCCTGAGCGATATCCTGCCAGCAATAAGGCAATAGAACTTAGTTTAAAGAATAGTTCATTTCAAGACAGCGAGTCTCAATACTGGTCTATCGAACAAGAGCATCTTAGACGTCAATTTAACGAACGTGTGAAATCTCGATTAGCCAGTGGCGAAATAAATCATTTTTCTGTTTTTGCTTTTGCCCCACAACCCCTCTTAATAGAACTTGGTAGGTTGCTATCTGACATTTCTGTGGCTGATGTTTACCAACTACACAGAGAACCGGCAGACTGGAGATGGCAGGAGCATCCCGAAGGGTTCGATTACCGTATTGTCGAGCCAGATACTTGTGCCGATGTCGTAGCTTTGAATTTGTCTTTAAGCGCAACTATCAATAACAACCGGATAAGCCATACCCTCACGGAACCTCATTCCATCTGGGTTCTTACTATCGATAACCTTAATAACGACTTCCTCAGAAGTCGTTTACAACTTCAAATGTTCCGAACAAAGTTTCGTAAACTTCTTGACCGGATAAAGGCAAAGCACGGGGAATCAGCAGTAATTCACTTATTCCCTGCCGTCCCTGTCTCTGTTGCAGTTGAGATAGGACGAGTTTGGATGCCAAAGGCAGATCTACCTATAAAAATATATGAACAAAATAAGAAACTTGATGGATTTACGCCTGTATTGGACCTTATACAATGTTGAACACATTAATAGCAAATCTTGTTGGAGAATAAGTCATGTATACATCAGAACAAAAACAACAATTCAGTCAAATTCTTGAGAATATATCTGAGTCGCTCGACATTCCCGAATCAAAATACAAGGAAGCCATCTCAAGATATGAGGCAATAGGCAAATGGCTCGATGCTAATGATTCAAAGCTACACGTTTACAAGCCAACAATCTATGCACAGGGCTCATTTAGGCTAGGCACGATGGTAAAACCTGTCAATGATAGTGACGAGTATGATATTGATCTTGTCTGTCATTTGGAAATTGACAAAGATAATATAACTCAAGCGGAATTAAAGGAGATGGTTGGTAGTCGGCTCAAAAAAAATGAGACATACAAAAAGATGCTTGAGGAAGGCAGGCGCTGTTGGACACTGGACTATGCCAATGAATTTCACATGGACATCCTCCCAGCTATACCAGATTATGAAAAATTAAATGATTGTATCCTTATCACAGACAAAAAGCTAAGGTTGTGGCAGAAGAGCAATCCCAAGGGTTATGCACGCTGGTTTGTTGAGAGGATGCAAGCTGTTTTTGAAAAGCGTAAAACAGCTCTTGCGGAATCAATGCGAGCTAACGTCGAAGACGTGCCGGATTGGAAAGTTAGAACACCCTTACAAAGGTCTGTTCAACTTCTTAAAAGACATCGCGATGTACATTTTAACAACAAAGACCACAAACCTATTTCAATCATTATTACAACTCTTGCAGCACACGCTTATCAAAACGAAGCTGACCTTTTTGATGCACTTTTTAGCATTATTAACGGCATGACCAATCTGGAAAACATCAAAGATCAATATGGAAGATACTACATTCCCAACCCAACTAATCCAGATGAGAATTTCGCTGACAAATGGAATGAAGATGAAAACCTGCCGAAGGCATTTTTGTCTTGGCTCGGCAAGTTAAAGGCCGATCTGGATGCTGCCATCAAACAAAAGGACTTATCGGGAATAAATGAATCTCTTGCCCCGATTTTGGGTATAGGAGTGGTAGGAACTGCAATAGCTAAGCTCGAACCCTTACGAGCTAAAAGCAAAGCTTATCCTGAAGTCACTTTTTCTTCAAAACCTAATAAGCCATGGGCATGTTGATGTCAACCGATGAGAATAAAGATAAACTGATAATGGAGCATTTTAATCAACTACAGAGTGTATTTTCGGATCTCCGTTTGGACAAGAACGGGAAAGGAAAATTCATTGTAGCTGGTAATCTGAGTTTTACTTGCAGTCATGACGGAAAAACCATTAAGGACGATTATGATATCGAGATGTTAATTCCTGACGATTATCCTCAGAGGCCTCCTACAGTAAAGGAAACTGCCAGCAGGATTCCACGGGATAAGGATAATCACGTTTATCCATCAGATGGGACACTCTGTCTCGGAGCACCACTGGCCGCAAAAAGAACCTTTGCGCAAGAGCGTAATTTACTTTGGTTTGCGAGAGAACAGGTTGTGCGTTTTCTGTTCTCGCACAGCTACAAACGGGAATATGGGATAATGCCTTTTGGTAAACTAACACATGGCCCAGAAGGCATAATGGAATACTACAAAGAGTTGTTCTCTGTTCAGGATGATTGGCATGTATTGGGACTCTTAAAGATACTTGCTGACGATAATTATAGAGGCCATACCCTGTGTCCCTGTGATAGCGGTCAAAAATTGAGGTACTGCCATGGCGACTTACTGCGAGAGATTAAGGAATATCAGAAACCCACTGATTTTTTAACAGAGCATCTTAGTATATTCAAATTTTTGGATGGTAAGAATAACGCGCCGGACAATGTGGGGGAGTATATACCCCAGAAAGTCTTAAAATACAAAAAGAATCGGAAAAGAAAACCTATTTTAAAAAGACGTAAATCTGGCAAATAAAACCGCACAACAAAAAATACCGATAGGATATAAAGAAACTAAAATCGGCTTGATACAAGGAAGCTTAAAAGTTAAAGTGGAAAGTGTAAAACCAAAGCGAAAAATTAAAAATTGTCGAAGTTTAATACCGCAAACTCCCCATGATATTTTTTCGCCCCATCGCCTGCCTCGGCGTAGCCATAGGCGAAGCCTGGGCCTGTCTCGGCGTGGCCAATCCACGACGGGCAATGACATAACCTGATTTTTAACAGCGTGCATAGTATTATGCAGGCCGTTTTGTCCCGGCCTAACGGACGTCGGTTGCTGGATTCGCAGATGCTCGCATCGAGAAGACACCTGCCAAGTCCGCAATAGCTGTTAAAATCTATAAGTAATCAGTGTTAATCTGTGTTAATCGGTGTCTAAAAAAACTCCGTGTCAGTTCGTGTCTAATATTGAATTTGCTTGTGCTGCCTCCAGCTCGGATACTGTTTTATCTACTGTATGTTTCCTCGTCGCGGCCTCCGGCAGCCTGCCCTGCGGGCACTGCGCAAAGAGATTTGTTTCGGATTTCGTGCTTAGTATTTCGAATTTGTACTCGATACGCTTCACGAAGAAAGATTCGTGCCTTTTCGCGGCTAAAATCCGTGTAAATCTGTGTCAACTTGTCTCGCCATAGTTGCCTACTTCGCCATAGTGGCCTATGGCTACGGAGGCTGAATTAACGAAGGCGGATCCGTGTCTGATTTGTTTTGAGCATTTGGTCATTTGAATTTCGATATTGTTTCGGATTTCGTGCTTAGTATTTCGGATTTTTAACATCTCTGCGCTCTCAGCGGTCTCCGCGGTTAATAATCGGTGTCCATTCGTGTTTATTCGTGGTTAATTTTCTTTGTGCCGGAGCCTGTCCGCCGTAGCTTTAGCGAAGGCGGACGTCTTCGCGGCCCATCGCAGCAGGTCAAAAAGGCATATTTTATTCGTATTTGGTCGATTTTTCGCTGTTCTTAGCCGTAAATATTGTCCTTTGCGCCCAATTTAGGTCAAAAATTACATAAATTTGTCGAAAAAGTCATTGCCAGCAATAGGTTTGACGATTATTATATAATGTTCGACTATAAGGACTAACGGCTACCAGAGCTAAGCTGAAGAGGTACTTAAAGTGATGTTGACGGGATTAGCGAACAGTGTTCAGTAGTGGAACAATTGGCCTGCCTCGCTCCGCCGAAGCGGCTATGCGAAGGCGAGTGCGGTTGCACTTTCTATGTAAATGGTGGCTTGGCAATCGATGTTTCTGCTTCGGTGTTTGCCAAACAAGCGGGTTTTATTATTGGTTTACGAGCCCTATCGGAGACGGCTGATGTAGGATAGAGACGGTACAAACTCGACTTGTTTTGGGTGTTTTTTTGAGGTGGAAACATAAATGGTTTCCACTTTTTTTGTTCTATATTGAGTTAGAAAGAGAAAAGCGATGAGTCAGGAATTAGTAAGGATTGTCGATAACATTGCACGCGACAAGAACGTCGAAAGGGAGTCTATCTTTGTTGACCTTGAGGAAGCTATGGTTTCGGCGGTCAAGAAGCATTTCGGCGAGCCGGACAGCGACATATCCGTGCATATCGACAGAGAAACCGGCGAGGTTCAGGCCGTTAAGGATGGTGAGCGAATTGACGTAAGGCGGCTTGGCCGAATTCCGGCTCAGACAGCAAAACAGGTGATGATTCAAAAAATACGGGCTGATGAAAGGGACAGTATCTACACCGAGTTTGTCCAGCGAAAAGGAGAAATCATAAGTGGAGTAGTTGTACGGTACGAAGGCGGGACACTGGTTGTTAGTCTCGACCACTGGACCGAAGGGTTCATGCCGAAGGGCGAGCAAATCATGGGACAGACGCACCGGCCGGGTGAGAGAATTCGATGTCTGATTCTCGATGTAAAAGAGACTTCAAGTCAGGTCAAAATCCTTCTCTCGCGTACACACCCTGATTTTATCCGCCGATTGTTCGAGTTAGAGGTGCCGGAGATTAATGAGAAGATTATCGAAATACGAGCATTGGCGCGAGAGGCGGGATACCGAACCAAAGTTGCGGTTACGTCGCTCGATGAAAAGGTCGACCCTGTCGGGGCCTGCGTAGGTGTGCGCGGCAGCAGAATTAAAAATATAGTCGATGAATTAGGCGGCGAAAAAATAGATATTGTACGATGGAACGAGTCGTCACAGGTTCTTGTGGTAAACGCATTGATGCCGGCAAAGGTCAGTGAAATCGCCCTGTGTTTCGAGCTTGGCCGCGCAACCGTGGTTGTGGATGAGGACCAGCTTAGTCTGGCCATCGGAAAGCATGGACAAAATGTTCGATTGGCTGCGAGACTGTCCGGCTGGGATATCGATATACTAACGCCAAACGAATACAATCAGGGTATCGAACAACTAACGAACTGTGTTAAGAGCGTTGAAGCTGCTGATGATACAGTGGTTGACAAGCTGATAGCATTAGGGGTCATATCCGTTTTAGACCTGGAGGATGTAGGCGTCGAACCACTGATTAGCGAACTCGGTATCGACTCAGATATCGCAAAGGAGCTGGTTGTGGCGGCAGTTGAGGAGGCGAAACGTTTGGCGACAGAGTCAAAGCAAAAGCGGGCAGAAAAGGAACTGGCCGAGCAGACAAACACGACCGAAGATGAAAAATAGAGTTTGAATTTTTTTATATTATCCGGAGCCAATACTAAAAACTTAAAACTGTTTTTATGGCAGCTACAAGGGTCTACATTCTGGCTAAAGAACTCGGTGTAAAAAGCACTGCTATTGTAAAGAAGTGTCAGGACGAGGGTCTTGATATTAAGAACCATATGTCAGTGATATCTGCTGGTCTGGCAGCTACTGTCCGGGAGTGGTTTAGCGATAAAGAGAGCAGAACATCGGTTGAGATGGCAAAAAAGGTTGACCTGAAGAAGGTACGGGTTAAGAAGAAGGTAAAGCGGAAGCCCGCTGTGGTCGGGACAAAGAAAGCGAAAGCAGCCAAGAAATCTAAGTCGACCAAGAAAACTGTTGAACAGGCAGCTGAACCTGCTGCCAGTGAGACAGCGGAAGATAAAGGTGGTGAGCAGCAAGAATCCACAACGGTGATTGTAGAAGAACCAAAAGAGCCGGAACCGATACTTCCAGCCGGGCCGATTTTAGAAAAGCCCGAGCCAGCTCATCTGAGCGGCCCAAAGGTTGTTCGAGTCGAGGCACCAGAGCCGTTACGACGACCGAGGCCGAGGCCGAAGCCGAGGCCTAAGTATGACCAGCCTGCAACTGAACCATTGATGTATAGTGAAAAGGAGCAGGAAAAATCAAGTTTGGCTGTAGGCAAGGATGGAAAGCGAGTGTCAAAACGATACAAAGAGAGAACGCATGGTCGTCGGAAGGAGGAGCGAGATGTGGAAGTATCGCGAAAACACAAAGCCGTTAGCAGATGGCGTGAAAGAGATATCGAAGAAAGACGAGCCCGGCTTAGTGCTGCCGGTGGTGAAATGTTGCGATTAAGACCGACACGGAAAATCGCTACTAAGTCTCATATGGGAGCCTCTGTGGTTTCCAGGCCGAGAAAGGCAGTTGTAAGGGAACCAATCACAGTAAAGGATTTGTCTGCGGCCCTGGCAGTTAAAGCAGGTGATATTATTAGCAAATTGATGCAACAGGGTATAATGGCCACGGCCAATCAAGTTGTAGGTATAGATGTTGCGGAACTGGTTGCTCTGGAACTCGATACTGAGCTGATAGTGGAACGCAAAACCACCTTGGAAGAGCAGATACGAGCTGAGTTTGAAGAATATCCAAGAAAAAATCTCAAGAAACGAGCTGTAGTTGCAGCAATGCTCGGGCACGTTGACCACGGCAAGACCAGCTTATTGGATAAAATCCGGTCTACTCAAATAGCAGCCGGTGAAGCAGGAGGCATCACGCAGCATATCGGTGCATCAGAAGTAACATGGGACAATAAAAGAGTGACGTTTCTTGATACTCCCGGACACGAGGCATTTACGGCTATGCGAGCCAGAGGTGCCAATATGACTGATGTTGTGGTGCTGGTGGTCGCTGCTGATGACGGCGTAATGCCACAAACCATCGAGGCGATAGCACACAGTAAAGCAGCCGGGGTGCCAATCGTTGTCGCATTGAATAAAATAGATTTGCCCGGTTGCGATGTAAATCGCATTTACTCACAGTTAGCTGAACAAGAATTGACACCGGCCGAGTGGAGTGGAGAGACGGAAGTCGTGAAAACAAGTGCAGTTACCGGTGAGGGTATAAACGATTTGCTTGAGTCTCTCGATTACGTAGCTGAATTGCTTGAGCTTGAAGCCGATGACGCCATCCCTGCAACAGGATGGGTGGTGGAGGCAAAGGTATCAACACAGCAAGGACCAGTGGCAACTCTGTTAATTAAAGAGGGCCAACTAACCAAAGGTGGTGTGGTTCTGGCGGGCTGTAGTTACGGCAGAGTAAAAATGTTGAAAAATAGCTACGGTAAGAATATGAAGACTGCCACGAGCTCTACACCGGTAGAGATAACAGGACTTAACGATGTCCCTCAAGCGGGTGATAGATTCTACTGTCTGGATGATATTAATCGGGCAAAGGCCGCTGCCGAGGAAAACCGGATACGGTCGAGAGAAGACTCGCTGGCGGAACGGACACGGGTAACGCTGGACAACTTATTCAGCCAGATAGAAGCTGGTAAGACAAGAGAGCTGAATCTTATCATTCGGGCTGATGTGCAGGGGTCGGTTGATGTTTTGAAGAAGTATTTATCTGAGTTAAGCACCGACGAAGTAAAGATTAAAATTCTGCACGCATCGCCTGGTGGGATTACAGAGGGTGATGTAGTACTTGCTGAAGCGTCGGATGCAATCATAATAGGCTTTAATGTCGTCAGCGATGAGCGCGCAGCTAAAATTGCAGAGGCCAAAGGCGTTGAGATAAGACTCTACAATGTTATCTATCGGATAACCGAAGATTTGCAAAAATCCATGGTCGGCTTACTCGAGCCGGAAGAAACAGAGAGGAGTATGGGCAGGGCGGTGGTGAGAGAGATATTTAAGGTTTCGCGAATTGGTACGGTGGCTGGTTGTTACATCACCAGTGGTGTCGTGAACAAGAGTGCGAAGATGCGATTGGTACGTGATAACATCGTGCTCAAAGATAACCTAAGTATAGAAACCCTGAAGCGTTTCAAGGATGATGTTCGCGAGGTCAAGTCGGGTCTGGAGTGCGGTATTAAGATAGATGGATTCGACGATGTTAAAGTTGATGATGTTTTAGACTTCTATGAAATCGTTAAAGTGGCCAGAACCCTCTAACCGTGGCCCGTCGCTCGTGACTTGTGACCCGTGAGCCGAGTAACGAGGCATCCATCCTTCGCCCCTTAGGGGCTACGGAGGACAGGCGGGCGACGAGAGACGAATTATTATGGCAACGCGCAGACAGGAAAGAGCGGCTCGCGTGGTAAAGGAAGCAGTTAGTGATGCTATTACCAGCCATCTCAGCGACCCGCGTATCGAAGGACTTGTGAGTGTTACGAGAGTTGATATAGCTGCTGATTTGCGCAGTGCCGATGTGTATCTTAGCATTTTTGGTAAAGATGACGCCGCGCAAAACAAAACTTTTGTGGCCATAACACATGCAAAAAGCAGAATACAATCACTGGTAGCAGGTAAAATGCAGAGCAAATTCTGTCCTGTTTTGCATTTTTACAAGGATGAGAAGTTCAAAGAAACGCTTGAGGTAATGAAGCTAATAGACCAGGCGGCCAGCGAGTTTAAAAAGAAGGAATCAGTAGATTGAGGATTGGCGAATTTCGATTGACGATTGGAATTTAGCAGGTGTACCCCCACAATAAACCCTTCGACTTCGCTCCCTGCTTCGCCCTAAACGGCAGGGCTTCGCAGGGCAAGCAGGGCAGGCGTGGGGGCTTGCGGTGGAGACTGATATGAAGAATAGCCAAGAATATTCGAAAAAAGTGTCTAATTTATTCCGCTTATTAAAGTCCGCACAAGCTAATGTTAAAGAAGTGACTTATGATGGGGTGTCGGACGCGCTTGTTTATGCTATTATTAGCGAAAATATGAGCAAATCAGCAGCGGATGCTGCGATTAAGAGATTCGATGAGTATTTCGTTGATTTGAATGATTTGCGTGTTTCGCGAATAGAAGAAATCATAGAGGTGCTGGGCGAGGATACACCTGCCACGAGGGATACAGCATCGAGACTCATCAGAGCTCTGCGAGTGATATTCAACGAGTATAATAATGTCAGCTTAGAGGCGTTGAGGAAGGTCGGCAAACGTCCGGCTAAACAAGCACTTGAGAAAATAGACGGTACCAGCCGGTTCGTGGTCAATTATTGCATGCTAACATCTTTGCAGGGCCATGCCATACCGCTTACGCGGCAGATGATAGAATATCTAAGAAACAACGAGCTGGTTCATCCTGATGCCGACGAGCAGGAGATAGGAGGTTTTTTAACTAAACGGATATCGGCTGCAAACGCATACGAGTTCTATGTTTTACTGCGAAGGGAAAGTGAGTCACCGAAGCTACAACTCAAGCAAAAAGCTGCGCGTAAGACAAAGGCAAAAACAGCAGAGAAAAGAAAAAAGTGAAAAGGCTCGTGCTATGTAGCAGGCTACTACTCAGAGTAGCAAGCGGCTGTGAAGGCCGGAAGCGCTACTTCGCAGAGTAGTAGCAGTGGAAAGGTTTAAGATGTCAGAAGAAATACTTAAATTAGGTATTCCGGCAGGCAGCCTGCAGAAGGCAACAATTGAGCTTTTGGGCAAAGCCGGTTTCCACATTTCGGACTCAGAGAGGAGCTATTCGCCGAGCATAGATGACGAGCAAATCAAGCTCATAATGCTGCGTGCTCAGGAGATGGGCAGATACGTTGAAGATGGAGTTCTCGATGCCGGTATCACAGGTTTCGATTGGATAGTGGAGAGCGGTTGTGATGTAGTGGATGTCTGTGAACTTGCTTATAGCAAAACCACGAGCAATCCAGCCAGATGGGTATTAGTTGTGCCAGACGAATCGCAGGTAAAAAAACCGCAGGATTTGGCCGACGGTATAATCGCAACTGAACTGATTAATGTAACAAAGAAGTATTTTGCGGATAAAAACATCGATATCAAGGTTGAATTTAGCTGGGGTGCTACGGAGGTCAAGGCCCGGCTGGTAGATGCGATAGTGGAATTGACCGAGACGGGTACGTCACTTGCTGCAAATAATCTGCGGATAATCGATACAGTGATAGCATCAACGACAAGATTGATTGCAAATAAAAAGGCCTGGAAGGATAATTTCAAACGAGAGAAGATTGAAAACATCTCCATATTGCTGAATGCGGCTGTTGAAGCTCAAAGCAAAGTCGGCTTGAAAATGAACGTTAAAGAGGGCGACCTGGAGAGCGTTTTGAATATACTGCCTGCGGAAAAAAGCCCGACTGTTTCGAGCCTGGCTGATTCAGATTACATTGCGATAGAGGTGGTTATAGACGATAAGGTCGAGCGGTCCTTGGTTCCGGCTTTGAAGCGGGCAGGAGCATCAGGCATAATCACGTATCCGCTCAACAAGGTCATACACTGATAATTAGTGGTTTGTCCGGGTTCTACAATTTTAAACTTTATTGATGATATACGGGGAGAACAGATATGATTAAATTGCCTTCTAACAAATTAGTAATATCTTTTCTGTGGTTGTTAATAGTGCTTTGCTGTTCATGCGAAACAAAGGAAACTGAGACAGGTAAAGTAATCGATATGGGGGGTAAACCACCAGCCGTTGAGACAAAACCAGAGATTGTGAAAGAGAAGCCGAAGGAACCACCTGTTGGGCTGGATGTTGTTGCGAAAATAGGCGATTACGTCATTAAAAAACACGAGCTTGAGGGAAGACTTATGGAGGAGCTTCGCCAACAGTATGGAGGATACGACGCTGAAGCTGAGCCGGTTGATGCCAAAACAGTACTTATGAAAATGGTAGCAGAAAAGGCAATGGTGATGGACGCCCGCGAGCGAAACTACCTGGAACGTGAAACAATATGGACGATTATTGAGCGATTTAAACAAACCCTGCTTGTAAGGTTGTTGACACAAAGGTATCTGCAAGGCAAAACAGAAATTACAGATTTAGAAATAGACGAGGAGGTCAAAGCCAATCCCATGGCAAAGGCAATGTTTGAAGAGGAGAGAAATGAGGACCTTTTACGCACGTATTACCGTGAAGTGTATAGAAAGCTGCATGTTCAAAAGGTCAGCGACAATTTCCCTAAAGCAGCCGAGGTTCATCAAAGACTTTTACTTCATCCGAAAGAACCCCAAAGGTATAGATTTATTCGCGCCGAGCAGTTAAAAAGTGAAGTGACGCCGGAAGAGAAAAATATCGTTCTGGCAACGTATGACGGCGGAAAAGTGACCTTGAAGGACTGGTTCGATATTTTGCTCGAAAAGTCACCACGAAGACGTTATGGAGATTTCAGTACTCCAGAGGGTATTGAGCGTGTATTAGACAAAACTTTGGGTAGGCTTGTTTTTGTTACTGAAGCCAGGTTAGTTGGACTTGACAGGAATGAAAATTTCTTAAAACAAGTAAGGCAAGAGGAGGATAAAAGGTTGCTCAATGAAATCATGAACGAAAAGGTCAAGGATGTTTATCCTCCGACAGACGAAGAACAGATAATCGCCTACTTCAACAAGAATAAAAAAGCATTTGAGACGCAAATAATCAAGATAGACGAGATTTGGTGCGAGGATTACAATACTGCCCGGAAGGCAAAAGCCGAATTGGATAGCGGCAGAGATTTCGAGTCGGTTAGACAAGAGTGCTCTTTGGATAAAACAGGAAATCCCTTTGATATATTTCCTGACAGTCAAGGGGCGTTCTTCGAGGATATACGGAAAGGTGAGCCGAACGAAATAGTTGGGCCGATAAAGGGCTTTTACAATAATGTTGATGGTTTCAAGTGGCGGATAGTTAAAATATTAGAAAAAAAACCCGGCGAGGTGACAGAGTATTCAAGTATTATGCGAAACCGTGTTAAAAGGAAGATGCAACGCGAGCAAAGAAAAGAAGCTCTCCAGAGATACCAAAAAGAGCTGCTGGAAAAATATCCATACAAGATTTATGATGATAGAATCAAGGGTATTGACCCGCTGAATATACCGTAGAAACCCAAAGACATTAGTGCTGTGAATCAGTTTAGTGAGGAAAATAGATATGATTAAATTGCTTTTTAACAGATTAGCAATATTTTTTCTGTGGCTGTTAATAGTGCTTTGCTGTTCATGCGAAACAAAGGAGTCTGAGACAGGTAGAGCAATCGATATGGGCGGTAAGCCACCAGCCGTTGAGACAAAACCGGAGATTGTAAAAGAGAAGCCGAAGGAAGCATCTGTTGAGCCGAATGTTGTTGCGAGGATAGGTGATTACGTCATCACAAAGCAAGAGCTTGAGAAAACACTTATGAAAGAGCTTGGCCAAAAGTACGGACACTACGGCAGTGAAGCCGGGCCGGTTGATGCTAAAACGATACTTATGGAAATGATAGCAAAAAAGGCAATGGTGATGGACGCCCGCGAGCGAAGTTACCTCGAACATGACATGATACGGCAACTGATTAAGCAGTTTGAGGAAGGAATGCTTGTAAGATTATTGCTGCAAAGGTACCTGCGAGGCAAAATAGAAGTTGCAGATTCAGAAATAGACGAGGAGGTTAAAGCCAATCCCAAGCTGAACCGAAGCCGCGCAAAGACAATACTTGAAAGAACAAAAGCTAATAACCTTGTAAATGAGTATTACAGTAAACTTAATAAAAAGATGCATGTTCAAAAGGTCAGTGACAATTTCCCCAAAGCAGCCGAGATTCATCAAAGGCTTTTACTTCATCCGGGAAAGCCCCGAAAGTTGAATTTTATTCGCAGTGAGCAGGTAAGAGGGGAATTGACGCGGGAAGAGAAGAACCTTGTTCTGGCAACGTATGACGGCGGAAAAGTGACCTTGAGGGACTGGTTCGATATTTTGTGCGACATGTCTCCGCCATCACGCCCGAGAGATTTAAATACCCCTGAGGGTGTTGAGCGTTTATTAGACAGGGCCTTGCGAGGGCCGGTTTTTGTTGCTGAAGCCAGGTTACTCGGGCTTGACAAAGATGAAAATTTCTTAAAACGAGTAAGACAAGAGGAAGATAAAAGACTGCTCCACGGAATCAGAAACGACACTATCAAGAATATTCAAGGCCCGACAGACGAAGAACAGATAATCACCTACTTCGATAAGAATAAAGAAGCATTTGGGAGGCGAAAGAGACTTAAGATTGACGAGATTTGGTGCCAAGACCTCAATACTGCCCAGAAGGCAAAAGCCGACTTGGATAGCGGCAGGGATTTCGAATCAGTCAGACAAGAGTATTCTTTGGATAAAAAAGGACATCATGCTGATAGGTATCCAGGCAATGAATGGGAGTTCTTTGAAGATATATGGAAAGGTGAGCCGAACGAAATAGTTGGGCCGATAAAGGGCTTTTACCATGATGGTTTCAAGTGGCGGATAGTTAAAATATTGGAAAAGAAACCCGGCCAGGTGAAGGAATATTCAAGTAATATGCAAAACCGTATCAGGTTGAAGATACAAAGTAAGCGAAGAAAAGAAGCTCTCCAGAAGTACCAAAAAGAGCTGCTGGAAAAATATTCATACGAGATTTACGCTGACAGAATCAAGGATATTGACCCGCTGAATATACCGTAGAAATCAGGATACATTAGCCCATAAATATTGGTTATTACAATCCCTGCTGATAGAGCTGCCAGATTTCTTCGGCAGATAAAGCCCTGTCATAGATGCGGACATCGTCAACTGTGCCATTGAAATATGTATCTGTAGGATTTCTCTCTTCCCATCCAATAAACAGATTGGCCGTCGAGTCAATATTTCCTTTGTTAGAAATATCATCTTGTCCTTTTGGAGCCCCATCAACGTAAAAGATTAAATAACCATCCCTATCACCGGTTGTTGCTACATGGTGCCAGGCATTGTAAGGAAGGTCGTCACTTGTTGAATAATAGTTTGTATAACTGCCGTCATTTAATTGGACTGATAGTTTTCCATTATCATGAAGGTAGAGTATGTAGCCATTGTAAGGATCTGGATTTCTTCTGCCAAAAATGGCAGGATATGCTTTTTGTATCATTTCTGCTTTTATCCATGCTGTGAATGTGAAATCAGTAGAACTATCGAGATTTAAACTTTCTGGATTATTTACTTCCACATAATCATTCACACCATCAAACCTCAGTGCAGCATCAATTTGGCCGGTTGTCCAGGTTGCTCCGTAGATAGTTCCGTGATTTTGGCCGGCTGAGTCGTAGGCAATATCGCCCTCGCCCTCGTCAAACTTTCAGTGCGAGAGCGGCTGTAGCCACCAATCCTCTTTCGCAAGCCAGTTTTCTGCAAAAATGGCAAAATCAGCCATCTCGATTGTACTGCTGAAATTAAGATCGGTTTTCTCGCACCAGTATGGAATTCCGCAGTCCTCATCCAGCCAGTGCGATACAAATATGGCCAAATCGAAAATATCTACGCAATAATTCTTATTGAAATCGCCTAATGGCCAGCAGGGCGGATAATTGCTAAGGTCGCTTTCTATGAAGAGTGCCGGCAGACCCTCGCCTTCAGATAGTCCTGCAACTGCTTCGGTTGCTGCAATATCCAGCCAGCTAATACATATTGTACCATCCACGAAGAACATCTCGACCTGGAAGCTATTGGTTGCAGTTTTGTCACCGTATATCGGCACGTCCTGGAACGTTATCACCGCCCTGTCATCAAGCTGCTTGTAGGAGATACTTTGGCTGGTAGCCGGCGTCAAATCGGCAAATAAAGCCGATATACGCGGCATAGAAAAGTGGTTTTCCAATGAAGCTACAAATTCAGTATCACCGGTTCCGAAAGTGATGTAGCCGTTACTTCCGATATAGAAGCGGTCGTACCACTGTCCGTGGAACAAAATTTCCTTGCCATCGTTTAGAATCACCTCTGCAAATTCATCATCACCCAGTGAGACATAAGCTCCACCATTTGGGTCTGCTGGAAATTCATTTATTTTTTCTCGACAGGCCTCATAGTAAGCGATTGAACCGTCGGGAATGAACGTTACCGAAAGAAGTTCAAGGTCGCTGCCTGAATCGAACGACTCAGTGAAGCAGTCCGGCGGCTTTACGCTCAGAGTAACAGAACGTGATTTAATACTTGTGCTGATTAGGTTTTGGAAGATTATCATATCGGTATAAGTATTCGGGTCGAGGAGGTTGGCATTGGGGTCGATGCAGACATCCACTTCTATTGATTCATTCGGGTCCAGCGTTCCTTCATAAGGTGCGACGCTGAGCCAAGTTTCCGTCCAGGCGGCTGTCCAATCCACAAGCCCGATACCATTGTTTGTCAATGTATAAGTCATACACTGTGGCTCAAATGGGCCTCCTTCGGTCCCACTTGACGGGAAATCTTCAACAGGTGTTACTACCAGGGCATCTGTGTTCACCGTCATCGTTACGGGAGTAACGAGCATGGGGTGATATAAGTCATTCGACAACACCAGGATTTCCGCATTATAGGTTCCTGGCTCTATAGTCATTGCATTGAAGGTTACGGTTATTTCATTTGAGTCATCTGGGGCAATTGTCCCTTCTTCCGGCTCGATTTGGAGCCACGGCGCTTTTGTTTCCAAAATTGCGTTATAGAGATTAAGCCGGCCTTCTGAAACACATAAACCTGGTAGTGTCTTGTCCACCGTTTGTAAAAGGGTATTCTTGACCTCGATGTTGCTTAACATAGGATTTAACGACCACAGAAGTGCACAGGCCCCTGCCACGTGCGGAGTTGCCATCGATGTGCCGTCGAGAAGCTGATAACGGTTACCGGGTTGACAACTCAGGATATCACTGCCGGGGGCACCGAGGTCGACTGAGATTAGTCCATAGTTGGAAAAGCTGGATTTATTATCATCTTTATCCGTGGCCATTACTGAGATGAGACTCTCACAGTCATAACTCGATGGGTAGGCTGAATACGTATCGTTATTGCTCCCGTCGTCATTTCCGGCTGCAGCTACAAATAGCATTCCTGCTGCTCCTGCTGCATTTATTGCATCCTTAAGGCCTTGATCATAGCCGTCTCCTCCCCACGAATTACTCGACAAATTTGCGCCCATAAGGATACTATATTCTACACTTTCAATCGCATCTGAGGTCCAGCCTGAACCGCCTGCGTCAAGAAATTTAATCGCCATTATTCTGACATTCCAGCAAACACCTGCTACGCCTTGGCCGTTGTTGCCCACAGCGCCGATGGTTCCTGCACAGTGCGTGCCATGATAATGGTCATCCATTGGGTTACCGTCGTCGTTGCAGAAATCGTAACCATAAATATCATCCACAAAACCATTGCCATCGTCGTCGAAGTCCGGCGTTCCGTTAAATTCCGCTTCGTTAACCCACATATTTTCTGCTAAGTCAGGATGGGTGTAGTCAACTCCGGTGTCGATTACCGCGACGATAATATCACTGCTGCCAGTGGCTATGTCCCAGGCCTCCGGCGCATCAGTATCAGCATCCGGCGTCCCGCCGGTCTGGCCTGTATTGTACATACCCCAAAGCTCATTAAACCTCGTATCATTGGGGAAAGTTGAGCATATCTTCACTTGATAATTAGGCTGGGCATACAAAATTCCATTTGCCTTATTAAAAGCCGGCAGCGCCTTTTCAACTGTCATCCCTGGCGGCAGTTTTACGACGCTCAGGCCAGGCACGAGCTTAAAGTTTCGTTTTATGGCAGCGGCACTGAAAGAATTTAGAATTTGATTTTTCTCCTGCTTATTACGCTGTATGCCATTAGCTTTGGGTGCAAAATGCACAATTAACTCTCCCGGCTTATAAGGCACATTAGCAGGTTTCGTAAAATCAAGACCTTTAGGGACAGACAAATTCAGTCCTGTTGCTTTAGCTGATGTGCTGTCAAATCCTTTGTCTGATTGCCCTGAACTGCCGACAGTACGGCGTCGGATTGTAAAGCTCAGGTCATCCAACCCATCGTTGCCAATGGTTAAGGTCTCTGTCAAAGTGGTTCCTTCTACAATGTTTACATCGAAACTGTTCGGGTCGACCCAGATACCTCCTGGAGGAGCAATTGTCAAAGTTACTCCTCTTGTCTGCTCCACATTGTTAGTAAGGTCAATAAACGTCAATGTATCGGTGTTAGTCCCTTGCGGCAGCGAATTCGCCCCAGATGTCAGACTCACCGCAACTATCGTGGACTGGTATGATGGGAGTTGGCCCCCTGTCTGTGGGCCCAAGCCCAGCCAACCCGCAGTTTTGGTAACACTCCAGTAGAGCGGAGTCGGCCCGATATTCGTTAACTGATAATCTTTGGATGGTGGTGTAAATGGTCCTCCTGACTTGCCTGACGACTCGAAATCATCTACAGGGGTAATTTCCAGATTTGTGGCTATAGCAGCACCGGCGAAGAAAACAGATATAACTACTACCAATATGAAAACGGATTTCTTTTCCATTTTCCTATCCTCTCAAATAAATTTAATTCGCCTATGGCGGATTAATTTCTCCGGGATAACAACCGCCAATGAACTACAGAGGCAGGGTTGGTAAGAAGAAATAGATAGTACACGCGCATTACCACAACACGCAAAGCAGTATTATGATAGACTTTTAACCCTTCATTTCCTAATAAACGCATTTTACACAAAAGTAATTGATTTTGCAAGAACTTTTTGCAGATTATCGCGTATTTTTGCGCAAAATTGACTATTTTGGGACCGAAGAAGCTTTTCGTAACGAGAAGAGCACTGCCAAACGACGAGCAGAGAATTTTGTTGCAAAGTATGAGCATGTTGCGTATAGAAATAATGTCGAAAATCGTAAATCGAAGATTGGAAATATCAAAATGGTTTTTACGCTGCACAGATATATATTTCGTGAGCTTTTTAAGATTTTTCTGCTGGCGGTATTGGCGCTGACGGTAATCCTGAGCTTGGGTAGTGTTCTGCGACCTGTTCAGGAGCACGGATTGGGACCTCGACAGGTTATCCATCTTATGGGCTATTTTCTGCCGATAACACTGACGTTTGTGCTGCCGATGTCGGCTTTGTTTGCGGGGGCGTTGGTCTATGGCCGGCTTGCAAGTGATAATGAGCTTGACGCCTGCAAGGCAAGCGGAATTTCTCTACTGACACTGATTTATCCTGGACTGGTTCTGGCAATTATGGTGGCGATTGCCAATCTGATTTTTAGCTTCTATGTAATGCCGGCTTTTGTGCACCGCGCAGAACGTGCCCTTAAAGCAGATGCCAAACAGATACTTTTCCGAAATATCCAGCGAAAAGG
>CAZOQJ010000004.1:0-48804 GCA_964581905.1 uncultured Pirellulales bacterium | reverse complement strand
GCAGCCGGCAAATCACTGTCGGAAGCACTTCGGCTGAGCTTTATCATCCTGAAGGTAATAATGATAGTGCTGGTAATTCTTTTCTTCGCCTCAGGTTTTAGAACGATTGGCCCTGATGAGCAAGCTCTTGTTCTTCGATTCGGCAAGATTCGGGGCGAACGCGAGGAAAGGGTTCTAGGGCCTGGTTTGGTCGGTCCATTACCCTGGTTGCACTGGGTATTTCCGTATCCAATAGATGAAGTCGTCAAAATACCCGTAGAAAAAAAGGTTAACCTGGCCATCAACTCGTTCTGGTACGAGGAAAGGCCGCAAGCCAAAGAACGCATTGAACGAACTTTAAACCCCAAACGCGATGGTTACTGTATTACCCGAAGCGAAAAACAAACTGAAACCATCGGAGATTCTGCCGGCAGCGATTACAACATTCTTCACTGTAAATGGCAGCTTACCTATCAGGTCAAAGACCCTGAGCTTAAGAACCCCGAACGCTTTTTCAAAAACGTTCACGTCGAAGATATAAAATCCGGCCAGATATACCTCGATATTATGAAAGAAAGCATAACGCCGCTTCTGAAAAATCTGTTTGCCGATGCGGTTGTAACGGCAATGGTCAACTATACCATCGACGAGGCAATGTTTGAAAAAGTTGGTCATGTAACCGAACACGTCAAAAAACTGCTGCAGGAAAAGCTCGACAAGATAGAAAGCGGTATAACAGTTGAATCGGTGCAATTGACGGATATAACATGGCCTCGGCAGGTTAATGCGGCGTTCGAGGCACTTATCAGTGCAAGTCAGGACAGTCAAAAAACCATCGATGAAGCCAGAACGTACGCCACACAAACTTTAAACGAAGCTGCCGGCCCGGTCGCTGAGGAACTTCTTGGGGCTATTGAGAACGAAAATATAAGTCCGGAAAAGAAAGAACAGTTCTGGAACCAATTGGCCGGTGCTGGCCAGGAGAAAATCGCCGAGGCACGCGCCTATCGAACAACGGTCGTGGAAACCGCCAGAGCCAATGCTGAATACCTGCAGCAGATACTGCCGGAATACCGTAAACGTCCGAAACTCGTCCTGCAAAAAATCTACCAGGACGCCATTGAAGAGGTTCTTAACAATGTGGACGAAAAAATAATAATACAGCCGACCGAAGGCACCAAAGGCAATGAAATCTGGATACAGCTAAACAGAGACCCAACCATAAAACCAAAAACCCATAAATAGAAATGAACAATTACGAATAAATAAATACGAAACTATGGCTCATGAACATTTACATTTTAAGCAGGATATCGCTGCTGAACATACCTACAGCAAGCAGATTCGCGTAAGTATCGCTCTATTGGGGACATTGGCAGGCGGAATGCTGCTGATAAGCAGCGGCATAGCTCGCTCAAAGTATCTCTATGGCATCGGCAGCTTTCAATCCGAGTTATTAGCAATGGTTGGCGCGATACTGCTGGGCGCTCCCATCGTTCTGCATGCGATAAAGAGCCTTATCAAAAAAGAGATGCATATGGACGAGCTGGTAACGTTGGCAATATTGGCCGCCTTTGCGACAGGGGAATATGTCACTGCTGGTATCGTTGCATTTTTTATGCTCTTAAGCGAGCTTGTCGAAACCCGCACCGCTCTCGGTGCCCGCGTCTCAATCGAGTCCCTGATAAAGCTGACACCTACAAAGGCAAATCTTATCAACAGCGATGGTAGTGAAAAGGAAGTAAACGTAAGCAGTTTAAAACGGGGTGATTGTATACGTGTCCGACCCGGCGACAACATACCGGCAGACGGCGAGGTTATCAAAGGGCTTAGCTCCATCAATGAGGCAACAATAACAGGTGAATCCTTACCCGTTGATAAAGTTCCCGGCATGCAGGTCTTCGCCGGCACAAATAACCTTACTGGTGTGCTGGATATCACCGTAACAAAAGCAGGCAAAGATACCACTCTCGGCAAAGTGCAATCACTGATTATACAGGCAGAGCAGACAAAGATACCGATTATGCGAATAATCGACCGTTATGTTAAATGGTATACGCCGACGATTTTGATGATTGCAGGCATAGTTTTGTTCTTCACCGACGATATTAACAGGGCGATTACAATACTTGTCATCTCCTGCCCCTGCGCTTTGATACTGGCGACTCCAACGGCAATGGTGGCTGCAATTTCAGCTTCTGCACGGCTTGGTATCCTGATAAAGAACGTTGCCGACCTCGAAGTTGCGGGCAAGATGACAGCGCTGGTATTCGACAAAACAGGGACTGTTACAACCGGCCGATTGTATGTCACCAAGCTGACACCTGCAGAAGGTGTTGAACCGGCTGAGCTACTAACTGCGGCCGCCTCAGCCGAGCAAATGAGCAAACACCCTGCTGCAAGGGCGCTGCAGGAGGTAGCCAAAGAGGCAAAACTGTCTTTGTCAGAGATAGACAATTTTCAGGAAATCCCCGGCAAGGGTGTAACTGCATTAGTCGATTCAGCAAAAATTTTAGTGGGAAGAGATACTTTCCTCAAGGAAAACAACACAGATATAAGCAATGTCCCCGACCCAAGCATGCACGAGGAGCAGGGCTTTAGTACCCTCTATGTAGCGAAGGATTCAAAGTGCATCGGCTGGATTGGTCTGCAGGACAAAACAAGACCTGAAGCTCAGCATGCAGTAAAGGAGTTATTTGATCTCGGTATAAAGAGAGTAACTATGCTCACCGGCGACAGAGATGAAGTTGCCAATCGTGTCGCCGCGGAACTGGGCTGTACTGATTTTAAGGCACATTGCCTGCCACAAGACAAACTCTCCATTGTTGAGCAAATTAAAAAGGATGGTCATACCGTTGTGGTCATCGGAGACGGCATAAATGATGCACCGGCGCTGGCGGCAGGTGACCTTGGTATTGCGATGGGAGCTGCCGGTAGCGATGTAGCAATAAATTCCGCCTCGATTGCACTGATGAGCAATGACCTGAAGCGCGTGCCTTTCCTCGTTCGGCTTTCGCGAAAGACCAGAGGAGTTATCAATCAGAACCTCGGTTTCGGAGTTATGTTTATCATTCTTGGAGTTGCAGCAGCCGCAGCGGCGTGGCTGCCAGCAGTTTACGCTGCGGTTCTGCATTTTGCCGGCTCGCTGATAGTTGTCTTTAACAGCGCTCGGCTTGTACGCTACGGCGAGGAACTCGACCACGAATAAAGATATCAGAGTATCAGGAATTTAAGGTGGGTGACCAAGATACAGGATTCTAAACTATGGAATATGCGGTTGAGACATTTTCTTTGACCAAGATTTTTTCTGATTTATGGGGCAGGGACAGGGTTCGCGCCGTTGATGACCTGAAATTGAAGGTTCGATACAATGAGGTTTTCGGTCTTTTAGGCCCAAACGGCTCAGGCAAGACAACCACCCTGAAGATGCTGCTTGGCTTACTTTATCCGACAAAAGGAAGAGCCGTTATTCTCGGCGGCAATGGTGCCGACCCGAAAATCAATGCAAGAATCGGCTTTCTACCAGAAGAGTCATATCTTTACAGATATTTGAACGCCCGCGAAACCCTGGATTTTTACGGCAGATTATTCAAGCTTCCAGCGAAAGTACGGAAAATGCGTATCGAAGCTCTTCTTGATATGGTAGGACTAAAGGCGGTCGCAAACAGACCCGTCGGGACGTATTCAAAAGGTATGGCCCGCAGAATCGGCCTGGCGCAGGCGCTGATAAACGACCCGGATTTGCTTGTGTTAGATGAGCCGACCACGGGACTTGACCCTATCGGAACAAGACAGATAAAGGATTTAATCCTGAAGCTTGCAAAACGCGGCAAGACCGTTTTTCTTTGCAGCCATCTGCTGGCAGATGTTGAAGACGTATGCGACAGAATTGCAATACTCTATGGCGGTAAAATCCAAATCGAGGGGCAGGTCAAGGAGCTTTTGCAGCAGACACATAAAACACAAATTACCGCTGATGCAATAAGCGATGCTGCTGTTGAGAAGATAAAGCAGATAATTCAACAAGAGCAGGCCCAGTGCGATATCAGCTCGCCGATGGATAAGCTCGAAGCGTTCTTTATCAAAACTGTTGCTACAGCCGAGCATCAGGCCCGGCCTACAGATGGCGCAGTCAGTTCCACGCACATCAGCAGTTTTCTTGCACCTGATGTGTTTACAGAAGATATTCTCGATGAGCTTGTCTCTGCTTCAGTATCTGAACAGCCATCACCGTCAGAGCCGATGATAACTGAGCAGGTCGCACCGGCTGAAATGCCTGGACCAACTCGTCAGGGCGACCCAGCTTCGCCGGAGGCGAGAGGCCCTGCCGTAGTCCCGAAGGGTGATGAGGATTTGCTGAGCAAACTAACCAAGCCTGCCCCCGCGTCTCCCGACGCGAGTCGGGGCGGCGGGCCGAGCCAGCCGATTGAGACCAAAGCCGTTGTTAAAAATAATGAAGAAATTGGAACAAAACCGGTCGAATCACAAGAGCAAACCCCAAAAAGCATCTTAGACCAACTAACAGAAAACGAACCCGGCGATAGTAAACAAACCTATAAACCTGAAGCAGGAGAGTCCGGCGATGCGTAGCATCTGGGCTGTCGCCACAAATACTATAAAGCAGGTCCTGCGGACGAAAATTGCCGCTGTCTTTATAATCCTGCTGATAGTTATGCTGCCGGTGATGGGTACTACGGTGACAGGCGACGGTACCTTAAAAGGCCGGCTGCAAACCTTTGTAAGCTACGGCCTGTCACTGACCAGTTTTCTATTGTGTCTGCTCACGATAATAATTTCAATTTATTCATTAACGAGCGATATCGACCAAAGACAAATATATACCGTACTTACCAAGCCCATCCGCCGTTTTCAGCTTGTTCTTGGCAAACTGCTCGGTGTAATATTACTGGATGTAGTTCTGGTAATCGGCTTTTCTGCAATAATATACACCATTACTATTTATACACCGAAATTTACCGACGCAAACAAAGCCCAGCATATCAAGGCGGACAACGAGTTTTTCACTGCACGAGTTGATTTGCCCCCTGCTGAAGCCGACGTTACCCAGGAAGTCATTGATACTTACAAAAAGCTCCAGGCGAGCGGCCAGCTTGAAGAGTTCGCTGGCATGTCGCGCAAAGAAATCACCGCCCAGCTTACCAACCAAAAAAAACTTCAGATGCGGGCTGCCGCGGTTGGTCGCGATTTGCTCTGGGAATTTCATAATGTCAGACCCACTGACCCAAATGGCAGCTTATTTATCAAGTTTAAATACGATGTTTCGGGAATAAGTCCGTCCAATTCACCTGTTTATGGCAGGTGGGTCATAGGGGACTGGCAATACATCAGGTATGGTGTTGCCGGTGAGACCCCTGTTTATGACCGTGTCCTGTCACATTCAATCCGAACTTTCCACGAAATAGAAATCAGTGCTGCGGTAGTTCCCAAAGACGGCCATCTGGCTGTTGGATTTTTGAACGTCCCCGTGAACAACACGGTTGTAATATTCTCAGAAGACCCAAAGGTACTCTACAAAACCGATACTTTCACTGCTAACTTTATAAGAGCTGCTCTTTTAATACTACTGCGTTTAATATTTCTGGCCTGTTTAGGCATATTAGCCGCAACTTTCCTGTCGTTTCCCGTGGCGGTAATGCTGTCTCTGGTGATTTTCTTCACTGCGAGCTTTAGTAGTTTCTTTATAGAATCTTTTGACTTTCTTGGTGAAAGTCTGAGTAATATTTATCGTTACACCGTCAGGCCTATTATCCTGCTGATGCCCCAGTTTGATAAATTTAACCCTACGAAATATCTGGTCTCTGCGCAAATTCTGAGCTGGTTTTTATTGTCAAAAGTCGCCTTTTTCTTGATTTGTATCAAAGCAGTTTTACTATTGCTTCTTGGCCTGCTCATTTTCAGCTTTAGGGAAATTGCGAGAATTATAATTTAGTTCATCGTTCGTAGTCCATGAACAACCAACAAAAAACTCTGAACGTTCATTATGCATTGGCGTGACGCAATAATTTGTTCTGTTTGTATTTCACTCTCGGTCTTTTTGCTTATTACCGCCGGTTTATGGCTGGACTATATAAATTTGCAGCGAGAGCAAATGAACCTGATTATCGAAAAGGCTGAAAACGTTCCCCCTACACTGGCATTTGCAACCATCGCAACGGGGGCTTTTCGCGGCCTGGTCGTAGATGTCTTATGGATGCGGGCAGATAAACTTAAAGAACAAGGGCAGTTTTTCGACGCAAAACAGCTCGCTGAATTGATAACCACGTTACAGCCTCGCTTCCCATCGGTGTGGGAATTTCAGGCGTGGAATATGGCTTATAATATTTCAGTTGCCATACCTCCAACTCAGCCGGACCAGCGCTGGCTGTGGGTTAGAAACGGCTATGAGCTGCTTCGAGACAAAGGAATTCGATGGAACCCAAAGAGTCTTGAACTCTACCGAGAGCTGGCCAGAATATTTCAGCATAAAATAGGCGACGTATCAGATGACGTACACAAGTATTACAAAATTCAACTGGCTTTGGCAATGGAGCCGCTGCTCGGAACCGCTGATAATGAATACTTCGAAGCCCTTGCCAACGCACCTGCAGAATGGCGGCTCATTAAAAATGATGCCAATGAATTTATTACAGAATTGGCATCTGCTGATGACGCTTTTTCCACCGAGGGTGCTGAGTTTGTCAGCAATTATTTGTTACTACGGCAAAATGCAAGCAGATTCAATCCCGTTGCCGGCAGGACAATAGATAACTTTAGAGGCACAGAAGCCCTGAAAAAATTTGATATTTTCGCCAAGGCATATGAGCTGCGAAATACATGGAAACTTGACCCGGTATTGATGCGCGAGATAAATAAGACGTACGGCCCAACTGACTTCAATGAACCAAATACTCATTGGCCCCTGGATTGGCGGCACCCTGACAGTCACGCAATTTACTGGGCAGTAAAAGGTTTGCAGCAAGCCGGCTCAAGTGAGCTCCCGGAAGGTCGCGAGATTGAGACTAGCGAAACCAACACCGACCGTATCGTAGCCCAAAGCCTGCAAAATCTGTTCCGCGATGGAAAAATATTTATCTATGACGTACCGGTTCAAACACTACAGGATTCTTCCTCGCAGCCAAGCCGCAGGTTTGTTAAAGACATATTTCTGCGCCCTGATTTGAGAATGTTTGAGTCGTATAATAATGCAGTACTGGCAATTCTCGAGAAATATAAAAAGAGCACAGACATAAAAAGATTAGAATCATTTGGAAACGGCCATCGAAATATGCTCAAAAACGCTGTGCTTTCTTTCTATCAATCAGGCCATAGAAACCAGGCGCAAAAAATTTATAACCTACTGAAAGAGTGGTATCCACTGCCTGAGTTTCAAGTCCCTCTAATCGTTTTCGCAAGGTCGAGGATGCTTGAAGAACTCGAAAGAATAGGTATAAATAACGCAAAAGAGCAGATAACGGCTATCCTGAGAGAGAGTTATTATTTATATGCAATTCGTGACGATGATGGCGCATTCGGCAGAGAAAAAGTGGCAAAGGAAATTCATCAACATTACCTATCAGAATATAAGGGCGAAACCCGAATTGACCTGCCTGAACTTCCACTGCTAAGATACCTTGCGCTTATGGACTTTCTTTATGACCAGCGGTATCCACCCTACTTGAGACAAAATCTACTTGGCCGGATAAAGGTTGAAAGGCCCAAACTCGCCGAGCAATTAGAACAGCAGGAAAAAATGCTGATTGAACAACAAAAACAGGCACAATAAGCTTCAACTATGCAAAATTCGCCCCTGCAACAACTGACCACCTCACAAAAACAAGCTGTTTTTCATATTGAAGGACCTTTGCTTGTTATCGCCGGGCCGGGCAGCGGTAAAACCCGCGTCATCACATATCGAATCGCAGCCCTTATCGATTCAGGCGTCAAGCCATACAATATCTGTGCAATAACGTTCACCAATAAAGCCGCCGAGGAGATGCGACAAAGGGCAATTGCACTTGGAGCTTCCGCAGGTGCGCGTATAAGCACCTTTCACTCTTTATGCGTTAGAATCCTCCGTCAATATGCCGATAAGGCAGAGATAAATCCCAACTTTAGTATCTATGACCAGGCCGACCAGGCCAGATGTATCAAACAGGCGATAAAAGATTGTGAACTGGATACCACGAACTTTCCGCCAGCTCGAATGCTCGACGCAATTTCCTCCCGCCTGAAAAATAACCTGATAGATGTCGATGCCTTCAACACCATCGCCGACGATTTCTTTACCGAAACATTGGCCAAAATATACGCCCACTATCAAGACATCTTAGCCGAAAAGAACGCGCTGGATTTCGATGACTTGTTGATGAAAACCGCCTTTTTGCTACAAAGTTGTCCTGATGTTTGCTGCGAGCTGTCAAATCGTTTTAAATTCCTGCTCATCGACGAGTATCAGGACACCAACCGCGCCCAATACGTAATTGCCAAAGCGCTTGTCTCGCAACACAACAATATTTGCGCAACGGGCGACCCGGACCAGTCGATTTACCGCTGGCGCGGCGCCGACATCCGAAATATAATAAACTTCGAGAAAGACTGGCCCGACGCTACGGTCGTAAAGCTGGAGGAGAACTTTCGCAGCACGCCAAATATTCTCGCTGTTGCCGATAATTTAATAGCACAAAATCAAAACCGAAAAGAAAAAAAGCTTGTCCCGACAAAAGCCAGTGGTGCCGACGCTGTTATCAACGCCTTCGAGGACGAAGCCGAAGAGGCCCAGTCTATCGCCCTGAAAGTACAAGAGCTTTTGGGCAAAGGGGCTTCTCTACAAGACATAGCCGTATTTTACCGCGTAAATGCCCAGAGCCGCCTGCTCGAAGAGGCATTTATCCACAATAAAACACCCTATCAGGTTGTACGAGGCGTTGAATTCTACAACAGAAAAGAAATCCGCGACATACTCGGATATTTGAAGGCCCTCGTCAATCCCAAAGATGAAATTGCACTACTGCGCATTATCAACACACCAGCCCGCGGTATCGGAAAAACCACTATCGATAGAGTCCGGGCTTATGCATCCCTGCACGGCCTCGGTTTTTTCGAAGCACTGAAAAAGTCAGAGCATATCGATTCTCTTTCCAAAGCCCCAAAAGAAAAAATTGCCGGCTTTGTCAAAATGCTCGAAACATTCGAAAAAGATATAAAAGGTGAGGTTGCGCCACTTGCCGAGCGTATCTTTATCGAATCCGGCCTGGGAAAGTCACTTCGAGAAGCCGGCCCTGATGGTCAAAACGCAATCGAGAATATAAATGAGCTGATAAACGCGACTGCTTTATATGATAAACAGACAGAACAACCGACACTTGTCGATTATCTTCAGCAAATATCGCTCTTCAGCGATTCCGATGCGTATGACAGCTCCAGCGAGAAAGTTGCACTTATGACCTTACACACTGCTAAGGGATTGGAATTTGAAAATGTCTTTATCGTCGGCGTCGAACAGGGCTTATTGCCACACGAAAGAAGTAACGCGGGCGAAAACGACGATGAGCTCGAAGAGGAACGCAGACTATTTTTTGTCGGCATAACACGCGCCAAAACCGGCCTAAATATAAGCTACGCCCGATACCGAACGATACGAGGCCAGCTGTTGCGAACTATACCTTCACAATTTCTCTTCGAGTTGGGAATTGATTTCGCTGAATCGGCTCAAGAAAATGACACTGCGCCATACGATACTCAAGACGCCTTTGCTGCCGGTGAGCTGGTTCGGCACAAATCTTTCGGCCTTGGCAGGGTCAAAGAATTTATCGATATGGGTGAGAACAGCGTGGTGGTGGTTGACTTTAAATCTGGACAGACAAAAACACTAATGCTAAAATACGCTGGCCTTTCAAAGGTAAATATTTAGCCCTCGGTTTTACTGGGAATTTAGATTCAATTAAGGAGTACATTCGTGTCAGAACCACAAATCAAATTCTACTACAAAAATGTTACAGCAGATGTTGTTGGTGCAGAACATGGTATAACAGACAAGCAATTTGCCGACCTTGCTAAACAAACTTCACCATTGATTATTCAGCTTAATAAGGAAAGAAAAGCCGGGAAAACACCATACAGAGACCTGCCCTATAGCAAAGAAAATCCCAAGAGAATTAAAAACCTTGTTGCCGAGGTGAAAGGTGATTGTGAAAATCTCGTTGTACTCGGCATAGGCGGCTCTGCACTGGGCAACATCGCGTTACAAACCGCGCTAAATCCATATATGTATAATCTTGATGATAAGCAGCGACGAGGCCCGCGCCTATTTGTATTCGACAACGTTGACCCCGTACAGTTTGGCTCATTTCTGGATTGGGTCGGTGACAAGCTCAATAAAACTATCTTCAACATCATCAGCAAGTCCGGCCGGACAGTGGAGACAGCATCTCAATTTATGATAGCTCGTAAACTGTTCCTCGACAAGCTCGGCCCCGAAGGCCTGCGAAATCAGGTCATCGTAACAACCGACACAGAGAAAGGAACACTGCGTAGTATAGCCGGCGAGGCAGGTTTTAAAAGTCTTATTGTCCCCGATGGTGTCGGCGGCAGGTTCAGCGTCTTAAGCGATGTCGGGCTATTCAGTGCTGCGATGTGCGGAATCGATATCGACTTGCTTTTAGAAGGCGCCCGTGATATGGATAAAAGAGTAAGCTGTGAAGATTTCAAGAAAAATCCCGCAGCTATTAACGCCGCGATAAACCGGCACTATTACAATCGAGGCAAAAAGATTTCCGTAATGATGCCGTACAGCTACCACCTCAAGGATTTAGCTGACTGGTATCGCCAGCTCTGGGCCGAAAGTCTGGGCAAATCAGAAGACCTCAAAAGCAACAAAGTCTATATCGGCCCGACGCCTGTAAAAGCACTCGGAACAACTGACCAGCACAGCCAGGTACAACTATATCGTGAAGGCCCCAACGATAAACTGTTCACTTTCCTTCAGGTCGAAAATTTCGATAGAGAGCTAAAGATAGGCCCTGCTCCCGAATGTGCACCTGAGCTTGATTATTTAGCCAATAAAGATTTGAGCGCGCTGTTCAACAGTGAAAAAAAGGCAACCGAGTACGCACTTTTAGAAAGCAAACGTCCCTGCCTTACAGTCGTCTTTCCTGAAGTAAATGCTTATATGGTCGGCCAGTTTATCTACCTGTTTGAGGTGACAACCTCTTTTGCCGGTGCACTATTCGGCATCAATACTTATGACCAGCCAGCCGTTGAATTAGGCAAGGAAGCCACCTTCGCACTTATGGACAAGCCCGCCATACGTGTGGCGGGCAAGCCCGGCAAAGAATATAAAGAATTAGCACAGCAAATCCGTTCCATGACTGAGGTTGACGACAGCTTCGCGATTTAATACACTTTTTTGAATACGATTCTTTGGCAGATGAAGGGGTTAGGTAATGAACTACGCGGTGATAATGGCAGGCGGGACAGGAAAGAGACTGTGGCCGCTGAGCCGACAAAAACGTCCCAAACAAGTCCTGAAGCTCCTCAATGGCCAAACGCTTCTTCGCTGTTGTTTTGAGCGTCTGCGCCCGATATTCGATATAAGAAACATAATTACCCTCACCAACGCCGGCTTTGCAGACATTGTCCGCGAGAATCTGGCGGAGCTGCCCTACGACAACGTCATCGCAGAGCCCGCTGTCCGTGACACAGCCGGTGCTATCGGATTGGCAGCAACAATCCTGACCAAATACGACCCCGAGGCAACTATGGCGGTCGTCACTGCTGACCAGCTCATCGAGCCGCCCGAAGTACTGCAACAGGCACTCGAAGATGCCCTGGTATTTGTCAATAATAATCCGGACAACCTGCTTACTTTCGGTATCAAGCCGACCTTCCCAAGCACTCAGCTTGGTTATATTAAATGTGCCGCTTCCAAGAAGTACCCTGATTGTAAAAACACAATATATTCCGTGGAATCCTTCAAGGAAAAACCGGATGAAAAAACGGCGAAAGAATATCTCGACACCGGCAAATACTCATGGAATTCCGGAATGTTTGTCTGGAAGGCCAAGACAATTCTGGACAATTTAGCCAAGTTCCTGCCGGAATCCACCCCACCTTTCCAGCAAATCAAGGCCGCCTGGGCCGGGCCAAGTCAACAGCAAACTCTCAAAGAACAATTTGTAAAATTACCAAAAATCAGTATCGACTTTGCCGTTATGGAAAAGGCCAAAAACGTCTTCGCAATACAACTGGATTGCCGCTGGCTCGATATTGGCTCTTTTGCGGCGCTGGCAGATATTATCAGCTCTGACAAAAACAAGAACATTGTCGTAGCCGGTATAAGCGAGCTGCTGGGCTGTAAAAATTCCATCCTTGTAACTGAAGACACAGGTCATCTAATCGCCGCGATTGGTCTGGAAAACATAGTCGTGGCCCACAGCAATGACGCCACACTGGTATGTCACGTCAGCCAGACCGACAAAATAAAGGAACTGCTTGAACTGATAAAACAGCATGGCGGCGAAAAATTTCTGTGACAGAACAATAAATATATACAATTCGAACTGTTGGAAAATGAGATACCTGGCAATAGATCACGGCACTAAACGTACGGGATTGGCAATATGTGATTCAGCTGAGACCATCGCTTCACCCCTGGCCGTAATCGAGGGCCAAAAATGGCTGATAAAAAAGATTACAGATATAGTCGAAGCCGAAAACGTAGAGGCTATCGTGCTGGGATTACCTTTGAATATGGACGATTCCGAAGGGGCCCAGGCAAAACTTGTCTTGAAGTTCGCTGAGCAGTTAAAAGGACATCTTGACATACCTGTTCATCTTCAGGATGAACGCCTGAGCAGTTTCAGCGCTGAAGACAAGCTGACTTCTGCCGAGTTTCCGAAAGGCAAAAAAAGAAAAAAGCATCTTGACGCCATCGCAGCCGCAGAAATCCTGGATGCCTTCCTCGAACAAAAAAACACACAATAGCCCGGCAAAAACAAATGTCACATAAACAATCGGCGGCTACAGGTCAATAACCGCAAATAATAGCTATTTTGTCCTTGACTAATCGCGATGATTTCATTAAAATAAACACATATTAGAGGAGGTTATGACGTTGAGCAAGGCCGATAGCAACGATAAAAACTATGTTGATAAAAAACAAACCAAAGGCCGTATACTACGCGCCAAGGACATAATACCCGGAGCTCCAAAAAGAAATTCGGAAAAAATCGAGCAAGCCGTTGACATCCCGAAATTTGACCTGGCAGAAAAAATCTTGGCAGAACAGCGAAAAATCACCGCTATAAGAAGAAAAGCTCCAGGCCGGCAACACGAGGTTGAGTCAACCGATTATGCTGCCGAGTGGTCAAGGCCGGTTCTGCCTGAGCAAGAGCAAATCATTGCGGAAATTGTAGCGAGAGATATCAAAACATTGCATGATGGTGATATTGTTTATTGATACTGACCCCGCTTCGCCAAGGCTATGCGGCGGCGAGAAAGTAGAATTTCAAGTATAACGATAATAAGGAGTAGCTAAAAATGTCGCATGTACAAAGAAAAGATGGCCATTCAACTTGTCCGAAAAAACTTTCTGCAAACCGTAGAAGCCATAAATGGTTACGGTTTATATTCCCAGTTACCGGGCTATTCGCCTTAATCTGGTTCCTGGTACGGGTAATACCAAAACCATCAAGAGCTACTTACCCATGCCAGCGTGTAGCATTTCCACTGGCATCGAGCTTTGTAATCTGGCTTCTGGGTTTGATTGGCTCAGTCGTTGCCTTCCGCAGGGCAAAAAAGTACATGAGCAAGGCACGCTATGTTATAGCAGCAATTTGCGTCGCTACCAGCGTTGCCTTTATCTATGCGGCTATGAGCAGCACCGACCAGAAAATAATCTATGGCCACGAGCCGCGGATTGCTAACGCCCCAATGGGCGAAGCCAAGGGCGTCCAACCCGGCCGTGTTGTCTGGATTCACGACTCCAATGCCACGGATTGGGCAGGTCCCGGCTCGGGAGAACGCTGGTATTCAAGCGACTGCACTAATCAGCAGGCCGTCAATAAAATGCTCTCCAGGTCACTTAGGGCATTGGCCGGCGAAAGCAGCGATTATGACGCCTGGGATGCAATATTCAGAAACTTCAACCAGCGAATGGGTAAGGGAGATGTCGGCTACACTTCCGGCGAAAAAATCGGCGTTAAAATTAATATGACTTTGACTTTCGACGGTGACCGCGACAAGCCAACCCCTGGGTGGTGGAGTGGACCCGAGTTCATCGACTTGATAGATAATTCTCCACAGCTCACCATCGCTCTTCTGAACCAGCTTGTGAACATCGTCGGTGTAAACCAAACTGACATTTCGATAGGAGACCCTTCCAGAGTAATGCCTCACTACTGGTACGACATCGTCCACGCCCAGTTCCCAGATGTTGTCTACTTCGATAGGGTCGGCGGCGAAGGACGTACACCAACCACGATGTCTAATGTGAAGTTTTACTGGAGCACGACGGACGCCGACGGCAAAACCCAGGATTATATACCTGATGCGTTCGCGGACGCGGAGTACTTTATCAACTTCCCTATGTTGAAGAGTCATGACGACTCCGGTATTACGGTAAGTGGGAAAAACCACTATGGCTCGCTTAAGAGAAACCCAGATGCGGGTGGATACTATAATTTGCACCTTACGCGTGCTACGGAGCGGCCCGGAATGGGGTACTATAGGGCGATAGTCGATTTGATGGGGCATCCGGAGCTGGGAGGCAAAACGCTGATTTCGCTAATCGATGGTTTATTTGCAGGAAGGGGATGGGCCTCGGTTCCTGAAAAATGGCTGATGGCACCATTCAACAATGACTGGCCGTCCAGCATATTCATTTCGATGGACCAAGTGGCCGATGACTCTGTAGCGAATGACTTTCTTTATACCGAGTGGAGTGATTTTCCACATAAGTCCGGCACAGATGACTATTTGCACGAAGCTGCACTGGCCAATGACCCCTGTTCAGGAGCATTCTACGACCCCAATCATGATGGCGTAGCTTTACAGAGCTTAGGTGTGCACGAGCACTGGAACAATGCAACCGATAAACAGTACAGCCGAAATCTCGATCCCAACGATGGAACCGGCATTGAGCTGGTAACTCAAATGGGTGTAATTGGAAACTTCAATAACGACGAGTACGTGAACTTTAAAGACTTTGCCGTCCTTGCCGCTGCCTGGGGAAGTCCGCGGGGAGGTGGCAACTGGAACGCCTCCTGTGATATCTCGATACCCAGCGACGGCATAATCGACGAACGCGACCTCGCAGTTTTTGTTGAGCACTGGATGGAAACAATTGAACTTCCCTTGATTGTCGAAGGCGCAGAACTCGTTGAAGTATACTCCTCAGCAAGCACATATTTTGAAGGTCCAACATGGGATCCTGTCACGAACAAACTGTACTTTACTAACAGAACCGATAATCAATTGCTCCGCCTTGACTCGCCGGGCAGTGCTACGGTTTGGATGAGCGGCACACCGGAAACAAACGGGACATTTCTCTCACTGGAGGGCCGACTGTTAACAGCTGATGAAAATCCCAAACAAATTTCCAGCCACCAAATCGGTGCAAGCGGCCCCGAGGATTCACAGGTCCTTGCAGACCAGGCAGATGGAATTGACAAAAAGCCGAACGACCTTTGCCAGACAGAAAATGGCAACATTTATTTCACCGGACCCGACTGGACCACTGGACCAACTGACCAGGGTGTATATTTGCTTGAATCCGATAGTACAGTAACGAGGGTAGCAAGCGGTTTATATCAGCCGAACGGCATCATCGCCTCGAACGATAGTACAAAACTTTATGTTGCAGAAAGCAGCAGTAATAATATAACCAATAAACGCTGGTGGGTTTTTCCTATTAATCCGAATGGCACGCTGGGGACAGGAACGGTTTTCTTCAAACCGGCCAGCCCTCCAAGTGATAAAGACCCGGACGGTATGACAATCGATGAGCGAGGTAACCTTTACTTCGCCGGCTTAGGAGGTATCTGGATTGTCTCACCGCAAGGTGAGCAACTGGAGATGGTGCCGGTACCTGAATTCTGCTCAAATATTACCTTCGGCGGCCCGGAAGATAAGACGCTTTATATTACCTGCCAGGATAAGGTTTACACTCTTCAAATGAATGTTCGTGGGGGCGGCTTTTAGGTTAACTATGGATTCGTCGAGATACTCACTGCCGGCAGTTCTCGTGAAATTATAGTAAAAAACTGCACTTCTGAGCTTATCTTCTTGCAATCTTAACTTACAAGTTGTAGATTACTGCTTACTCGTAATTTGGAGAGGTGGCCGAGTGGCTGAAGGCAACGGTTTGCTAAACCGTCGTATGGGTATAAACCCGTACCGCGGGTTCGAATCCCGCCCTCTCCGATGTGCTGCCTACTTTGGGTAGGTGGGATTCGAACCCCCAAAGGGTGTGGGAAAAGGATTTTCCCACGTCGTCGGGGTGACAGGAGCGAAGCGACGCCAGAGGGGCAGAGCCCCTATGGAAATTTGCCTCCGGCAAATTTGGGTTCTAAGGCAAAGCCTGGAATCCCGCCCTCTCCGCCATTTTTTGCAAAGCAAATTGGGGGCTGAGAACCAGTGAGAATTTTTCCTGAAGCGCCCTTGAAATACTCTCCGGTTAATGTAAAATTCAAGGAAAAGCGGTATGAATTAACAAAATCTACTTTACCTGTAAGTTCCTCTCTAACCTATAGGTAAATATTTTGAAAGGTCGGAAAGATGAAGAATAAAATCTATTTCATCGGTTTTGCCGTCGGTGTATTATTGAGCTGCCACATCCTCTTTGCCGAGAGCTTCGAGAATAATCGAATCGAGATATACATAAGCACTAAGGAAAATTTAACACAGGAAAACTACGTGCTCGAAAAGGAAATTGTGCGCTTTATAGATGATGCACAGGCAAGCCTGGATATTGCAGTTCAGGAGCTGCGCTCAGGGGAAATTAACACAACTTCAAATCCTATCAAAGAAGCTGTTATCAGGGCTGCACAGCGTGGATTGAAAGTCCGGATCATCGTTGAAGCAAGTTATTTGACGCCAAATTCCGACAATCTGAATACATTTGCGGAATTTTTAAACACTGAAAACATCTCCATTCAGGCAGACCGCAACCCAGCCATTTTCCACAATAAATTCGTTATTCGTGATAAGGATAAAGATACCGCCGCTTTACTCACGGGCTCGACGAATTTCACTGATACCGGTACACGGCGACACTACAATCACATTTTGGCTCTTCACTTTAAAGGCGTAAGAAAAGCTTATTTTGAAATCCTCGACCGTTATCAGGAAGAATTCGATGAATTGCTGTCCGGCACTTTTGGCAATAAGCAGCCGACACAGGAAATAAAAACATATCGAATAGGAAATACCCGTCTTACGGTTCTATTCTCTCCCGATAATGACCCTGATGATTACCTTCTGAAAACCGTTCTTGGTGCAAAAGAAACCTTGGATGTCATGATGTTTACCTTCGGCTCAAATTCACCCCTTCTATCTGGACTGATTAATCGTTTCAATGCCGTGAAATACATAGACCATGCACCGACAAACCAGCCCAAAGTTAAGGTCAGGGTTGGTCTAGAAGGAAAACAGTGTCAGTACTGGTCCGCCTATTCAACGCTGAAAAAGCTCGGGGTCCCGGTCAAGATTGAAAACACAGTTGCCAAACTTCATCATAAGGTCGGTATTATCGATAACAAAAAAGTCATCCTTGGGTCTTACAATTGGACGCTCTCCGCAAATGAAGAAAACGATGAGAATGTGGTTGTTATCCGTAATTCTGACATTGCAAATCTTTTCACCAAGGCCTTTGACGAACTCTGGAATGGCGTCCTTGTTGACCAGGACTAAGTATTTGTAAAAATCTAATTCTTGCCGGTCCACTATCAGCGAACCTTAAAAAACGTGGTTTTCGAGGCCCAACTCCCCTATAATGAGCTGACAGCAGCAAAAACAGTTAAAAAAATAGAGGCAAAATGAGTAAAGTTGCTCGAAGCATAATGTGGCTGGCCCTGGTAACCATTGGGATATTCGCACTGCTGTCTGTTCTGGGGGCTTTCTACGGGGCGGAAAAAGCCAAGTTGCTCTTTAACTCGATTGCTCTTCAATTCTACTTCTCCGGATTCTTCGTTCTCATAGTAATTGGCTTTATGAGGTTCCGAAGTCTGTTGCGCAGGCCGGGGCTGTTTGTGATTCACGCCAGCTGCTTACTAATCCTGGCTGGAGCAATGTGGAGTTCGGAATCAGGACATCGACTGGCCTATCGGCTCTTCGGCAGTCACAAGATACCTAACGCGTACATGATTATTGAAGAAGGATTTGAAGAAAAGCATCTATTTTCAGATGACTTCATGCAGCCATTAGTTGAATTGCCCTTTACTATCAAGCTTAAAGATTTTCGCATCAAGTACTATGATAAACCATCGACCTCACTACTAAATATCATAACGGCCGATGACCAGCACCTGCAGCTTCCTGCCGAAGCTGGGCAGACGGTCTCTCTTGGACAGGGAAAAAACGAAATCACTGTTCTCCGCACCTTCAGAAATCTTAAGATACGCATGTTGGATGGCCAAAGAGTTGTTACGGACGAAGAAGAAACCGGTTTCAACCCGGCTGTCCAGGTCGAAATTAAACAGCCTGACGGCAGCAAACACACACGTTATGTCTTCGAGCTTTTTCCTGACTTCGAGCAGGGTGACGAGGCACTGCAACTAAGTTACGTATCGCAGGGGCCTCGAGTAATACGGGATTTTTTAAGTGAAGTAGTGGTCATGAAAAATGGCAAAGAAGTAATAAATAAAACAATTGAAGTAAATCACCCGCTGCACTACGGCGGATACCATTTTTACCAGCATTCGTATGACGCTGAAGACGGCAAATATACTATTCTTTCAGTAACATCTGATTCGGGTCTGTATTGTGTATATGCCGGCTATTGGATGCTTTGCCTTGGTGTAATCTGGCATTTTTGGCTCAGACACGTAGTCAACAGGTTAAAACAAAAGGAAAAAAATAAGTCATAGATGCAATGGAAATAAAATATACATATCAGGGTCTATTAATTTACCTGACGATTGCAGCTTACATTTTCGCATTTATCGCTCGCATCGCAGGCAGAAAACTTGTCCTCCGTAGCCTTGGCGAAGGAGGAAAGGCCGCTCAGGTCCTTTATCTGGCCGGCTTTATTGTCGCAGCCGCATCTTTTGGCTACCGCTGGTATCACGTTCGCCACGTACCATTTCAGAATCTTTTCGAAGTTTTCCTGGCTATGGCAATGGTGGTTTACCCACTATCGATTTTTTGCAGGCGTTTACTCCGTGTCGGAGGCGAGGCAGCGGATATGCTGATTGGAGCCATTGTATTGGTTCCTGCCGGTTTCGTATTTTCTGCCAGGCCGCAGCATCTTCCGCCTGCTTTACAATGCTGGCTGTTCGCCCCACATGTAGCGGTATATCTGCTCGCTTATGTGATAATGGCAAAAGCGGCGGTGCAGGCACTATATCAACTCAAAACCACCGGGGATAACACCGACTCTTCTCTCATCCTTTATGAAAAAGGCACGTACAGAATGATTTGTCTTGGTTTTCCACTCTTGACGTTAGGCTTGATTACAGGAAGCTGGTGGGGCAAACTTGCCTGGGGTGACTATTGGGACTGGGACCCTAAGGAACTTTGGGGACTCGTCTCATGGCTGGTATATGTGGAATATTTCCATGTAAGATATATGTTCGGCAAAAAGTATCCGCGTCTCGGAAGCTGCCTCGCAATTTTAGGTGCCGTTGTGATTGTAATAACACTGCTCTGGGTCAATTTATCACGACTCTTCGCCGGCCTGCACAGTTACGCTACTTAGCTTGCTATTTATGTATCTCTGGTATCGAAACGGGCATCAAGCTTAAAGAGTCGCTCCACAGGCAGATTAAGAACCTGTGAATTTTTAAGTGATAAAGATGCGCGGATTTGTTCAAGAATATTCTCAATTCTCTGATTATCGACTGCAATGATAGTAAACCAGATATTGAAAACATCGCTGCGAAGATAGCTATGGGTTACTTCAGGAAATTGACCTATTATTTCCGCTGCACGGCCAATTTGTCCCGGCTCAACGCTTACCGCAACCAATGTACTGCTGTAGCCAAGTTTATTGGAATCGAAGCTTGCCCCCAGCCGGCGAATTACTCCCTCATCGAGCATTCTCTGAATTCTTTCCCAAAGCTGCTCAGTTGAAATCTGCAACCTGTCCGCTATGACGTTGTAGGGTCTTTCACTTAGAGGAAAATTATCCTGAAGCTCTCGCAGTATCCGTGAGTCGTTTTTGTCCATCAAGAACCTTTCAACTCCTGAACAATCCTATCTTTTCGCTTGACCGTAGTGTACCAAATCACTATACAAGACTCAATGCCGAAAGGAAAAATCTATCTTGTTGGAGCCGGGCCGGGGGACGCAGAGCTTATCACCTTAAAGGGCTATCAGTTGGTATGCCAGGCCGACGTCATTCTCTACGACCACCTTATACCGCCGGAACTGCTGCCGCTGGCCAAACCAGCCGCTGAGCTAATACCTGTCGGCAAACACGCCGGCAAACATACCCTTCCTCAGGAAAAGGTAAATGAGCTTCTGATTGAAAAAGCAAAAGAAAACAAAATCGTTGTCCGTCTCAAAGGCGGTGACCCATTTCTATTTGGCCGGGGAGGCGAGGAAGCCGAGGCCTGCACCGAGGCAAAAATAGATTTCGAAGTCGTGCCCGGCGTCACCAGCGCGCTGGCCGGGCCATCATACGCCGGAATCCCGCCTACACACCGCGACTTTACCTCCAATGTCGCTATCGTAACCGGACATCGCCGAGACGATAAAGAAATAGAGATACCCAAGGCTGGAACCATTATTTTTCTTATGGGTGTGGCCAATATTCAAAACATCGTTGACTCGCTCCTCAAAGCCGGCTGGCCGAACAAAACTGAAATTGCCGCTATCGAAAACGGCACCTTCTACAACCAGAGGGTCATTACCGGCACTCTTGAAAACTTTGTTCAGACCGTTCAAAATGCCAATCTTAAACCTCCTGCCGTCTTTATTGTTGGCAGAGTTGTAAGCCTGCATCAAAAACTGAACTGGCTCGCCGGCAAACCAAAAGTGCTTGTCCCTGGCACACATCCCGAGAAATACAAGCACCTCGGCACCATTGTACATCGCCCGCTCGTCAAGTGCATAGCTCTGGATGATTATTCACACCTCGAAAAAGTAATAGAACAGCTTCAAACTTTCGACTGGCTGATATTTACCAGCCCCAATGGCGTCCGGTTCTTCTTCGAACAATTGCATCTGTCTGGTCTCGACGCAAGAAATCTATCCGGGGTAAAAGTTGCCGCCATAGGTAAGACCACTGCTGCTGAGCTTTTCGCTCGCGGCATATCGGCTGACTTGGTACCCGCCGGAAGGCGTCCTGTGGAGGATAACGAATCGAGCGCAGGCCTGCTTGAAAAATTCAGCTCTTTAGATATAAAAAACAAGAAAGTGCTTATTCCACGAGCCGAAGTCGCCTCATACGAATTGCCCGAAGGTCTCACCCGATTCGGTGCAGCGGTTGAAGTTATTCCCGTCTATAAAACTATCGAAATAGAGCCGGCTGAAGTTGATTTTGATTATATCGATATAATACTTTTTACGAGCGGTTCTGTTGTCAGAGCATTTGTGAATAAATTCGGCCGAGTACCTTCGAACACTAAAATCTACTGCCTCGGTTCTCCAACACTGGCCGAAGCAAAAAAACACGGCATCGATGCTAAGCTTATGCCCCGGCCGCGTGACGCATAGGAAACAAAATCCAAATGAGCAAATTTCACAAAAGCAACAAACTTTTTCTGGATGCAATAAAAGTAATACCCGGCGGTGTCAATAGTCCCGTCCGTGCCTTCAAAGCCGTTGGCAAAAAGCCAATATTCATCCAAAAGGCAAAAGGCCAGTATCTATATGACGCCGATGGCAACAGGTACATTGACTACTGTCTTTCCTGGGGGCCGATGATACTCGGCCATGCAAAAGCTGAGGTCCTTGACCGGGTAAAAAAAGTAATGGCCAAAGGAACCAGCTTCGGAATCCCCACCGAGCTTGAAACGCAGCTCGCTAAGATGCTCGTCCAGGCCATCGACTCCGTTGAAAAAGTCCGCCTGGTTAATTCCGGCACCGAGGCAGTTATGACCGCCATCCGGCTTGCGCGCGGCTGTACGGGACGAGATAAGGTTATCAAATTCATCGGCTGTTATCACGGCCACGTTGACCACATGCTCGTGGCGGCCGGCTCCGGCGCAATGACTTTCGGTGTACCGTCCAGCCCGGGCGTCCCAAAAGATTTCACGAAACATACAATCCTGCTGCCTTACAACAATGTCGATATGCTCGAAAAAGCTTTTAATAAATACAAAGAAAAAATTGCAGCCGTAATAGTTGAGCCGGTTGCGGGGAATATGGGAGTGGTGTTGCCAAAAAGCGGCTTCTTGAAAACTATTAGAAAATTGTGTAACAAACATAAAAGCATACTAATCTTTGACGAAGTGATCACCGGCTTTAGAATAAAATATGGCAGTGTCTCGGAACTCTACGGTGTAAGAGCGGACCTGACCTGTTTAGGCAAAATAATCGGCGGCGGATTTCCTATAGGTGCCTGCGCCGGAAAAGCAAAGCTTATGGACAAACTCGCCCCGCAAGGCCCGGTCTATCAGGCAGGCACCCTTTCAGGAAACCCGGTCTGTGTCGCCGCAGGTATCGCTACATTAAAACTGCTCAAAACAAAAGGAACTTATTCCGTCTTAGAACGTTCGACCAAAAGACTTTGCGATGGAATCAGTCAGGAACTTCAAAAACGGCAGGTAAAACACACCATAAACCGCATCGGTTCGATGTTCACTTTGTTCTTTAATCCCGGCCAAGTAACCGACCACGCATCAGCGGCAAGGTCCGACACGGCGATGTACGCAAAATTTCATACCGCTATGCTAAAGGCCAGAATCTATCTACCACCATCGCAGTTCGAGGCCTGCTTTATTTCAACCGAGCACAAACAAAGTGACATCGACAAAACAATCGCAGCCGTTCGCAAGGCCGAGCTTTAAGCTAATCAGGCATCAGGAACATTTCGCCGGCGTTTTTTAATTCTGCCTGTTTTTCTTTATCTAAACCAATTTCGTCATCTGACAAATAACACGCTGGCTCCGACGCCCAGGGGTCGCCAAAATGCAAATCTGCTCGCACCCTCAAACTCCCCCCGCATCCATCAAAAAATTTACAAACTCGGCATCTGCCCTTTATAAAACTTCGCCGTTCCTTCAACCCGCCAAGCAGCTCATCGCTCGTATCCATCCATATTTGACTAAATGGTCTTTGCCGCACATCGCCGAGAGTATAATGCCCCCAGAACTGGTCGGGGTGGACCTTGCCGTGAAAATCGATACAGCCGATTCCAACTCCGCTGCTGTACAGTCCCCCACCGTTCCAGGTCAATAATTTCCAGACCTCATCCGCTCTGCTGGGTTCTTCTTCAAGCAATTTCAGATATAAATAAACACCGTCAACATGGTTATCGACCGTCAATATGTCCGTTTTTCTGCCTGCCTGTTTGAGCTGTTTTGTCCGGGCTAAAATTTTATCAACTGCATCTCTTGTTTGAGAATGCGTAAGACCTTCATCGGCCATAGTCTTTCCTCTACCACTCGGTACGAAGTGATAAAAGCAAGCCCGCTCAATATTATTGGCTTCGAAAAAATCGAACCAACTCTCCAAGTCCTCGATATTCCTTTTGGTCAAAGTCAATCTAAGACCAATTCGCACTCCGGCATCCTGACAGTTCTTTATACCTCTCACCGCCCTGTCAAAAGCGCCGGCAACACCCCTGAACTCGTCATTGACCTCTCCTATCCCATCAAGACTGATACCAACATACGAAACTTTATGATGCTTTATTTCGCTGGCCACATCTTTTACTATCAACGTGCCATTTGTTGAAATCACCGTACGAAGGCCTTTTTTGACCGCGTAATCAATCAGCTCGAACAAGTCATCCCTCATCAATGGCTCACCGCCGGAAAACAAAACTGACGGTACACCGAACTGCGCCAGGTCATCCAATACATTTTTTGCCTCTTTCGTTGACAGCTCATCGTCGGCCCTGTCAGCACCGCTATCGTTATAACAATGCACGCACTTTAGATTACACGCTCTGGTTATATTCCACACAACGATAGGCCGTCTCTGCGAAGCGCTTTTCGGCACAACTTCTCCGCCCGAACCTTCTTCACCATAACGAATCCAGTCGCCAGGTGTAACTTCACCACAATACAATTTGCTGATATTTATCATAGATTAGTCCGAAAGACTCAACCACATACCAAGAAATCCTCGCTTTTTCCAAGCTTGCCCATCTCGTTTTTCTGAAAACACCTCTGGATGTCTCATAAAAGGTACGAATTTAAGGCCGAGGCTTTTTTCATAACACCCCTCCATTCCTGCATCAACGCGGTTTGCCATTTTTCCAGTAACCGTGCCATTAGTCAAACGTCTTTTCTTATCGCTTGATAAAGCTATTCGCAATCGCTGCGTTAGCGAGTTGCTATCTACAATTCTCATGTCCGGCTCTACCTTATCAGCAAAACCGTCATACTTCGCATATACTTGGGCCAGCAATCTAACATCCCTCGCCTCATCAATGGCATTTAAAACCATCGACAAAAGAAATAGCTCTAATTCTTTCTTGGAACTTATCTTAATCCCCGTCCATGAAATTGTTCCCAACAGATTTGCGTCTCTCATATCAGCATTTTTTAAAAGTTCTATTTTCTCCCCATCTTTCATCACAGAAAGTGAGACCTCCATTATCTCAGAGGATTCTTGAAGAATTTTTCCTGTAAGAAAGTCCTCCCCCTTATAATTATTTTGACGGCAAAACTTGCCAATCTTAGTATCCAAGCCGAGTGCGAAATCAATGTACTGCTCTTCATTTATTTCATTTTGCTTTAGCAAATTGCTTACCAACGTGCTGTCGAAAGAGTTATTTTTGAAAGCGTGCATTAGAGGACGGCTATGCTTTTGTTTTTCCTTACGATACATTTCGTTAAGAACAGCACTATCTACTCCATACTGCATACTGATTGCCAGCGCCCGTGCAACTACATCATTAGTATCTTCGAGCCACTTACGGGCGGATATTATCTGTTTAAGTAAATCGTTAGAATCCCTTAATCCTTTCTCGGGAACTTTTACTAATATCTTATAACTCGATTCGGCGATACTGCACAACAAGTCTGCCTTTGCCTCAGCCGACAACTTGTTAAAGTCCTGTGGCAGCTTATCTGATGGAATCAAAAATCCATTGTCTTCAATATCAGCCCCATAAGCAACTACGCAAATTGCCAAAGATAAAAATGCTAAACTTGTTTTTGATAAATCACACATAGTATTATCTCCAGACTATTTAAACACTGCCATTCTTTTTAGGTCTCACACCCGAAAATTAAATAAAACTAATGAACTGCTTCCGGCGGAATGTACGCACAAAAAGGTTCTTCAGCCATATAGTTTCCCGTGGCGGCGTATGCCCTGGCGCGACATCCGCCGCATACCTGTCTGTAGTCGCATATGCCGCACTTACCTTCAAGCTTGTCGCTATCCCGCATTCGTGCAAGGTCCTCGTTGTTGTACCATATATCTGAAAGTTTATCTTTCAGGATATTGCCGCAGTTTACAGGCAAATAACCACACGGAAATACATCTCCCTGATGCCCTACAAACAGCACACCTAATCCGGCAAGGCATCCGCGTGAAGACCGTCGATTTGTAATCGTCAATCGCTTCTGCCTTATGACTCGTTCATAATGAGGCCCGCATGTTACCTTTATTTGCAGCTCTCCCCGGCCATCCAGCTCGTAAATCTCAAGCAGCTTCTGTTCATACTGCTGAGGTGAAAGCATATCCGTTTCAGCTAAGGCCTGCCCACAGCCAACCGGAACTAACATAAATATATGCACCGCTACAGCGCCAAGTGATTTGGCTAATTCGTAAATATCCTCTAACTGCTCTGCGTTATGTTTCGTCAAAGTAACATTTATCTGAAAAGGCACTTTTTTATCACGAAGATGCCCGATACCATCAATTGCTTTCTCAAAGGAGCCCTCTAACTGCCGCAGCTTATTATGAACCTCAGCCGTTGCACCATCGAGACTAACCGCAACTCTCGCAATCCCGCTGTCACGTATCTTTTCAGCTGTGGCCGCATCTATTAATGTTCCATTAGTCGCAAGGGCAGGGATAATCCCAAGAGACCCGGCATAAGCAATCAACTCGAATAAGTCTTTGCGACAGAGCGGCTCACCTCCCGAAAATACCAACATCGGCATCACAGACTGGCCTTTTCCCAGCTCAGCCAACTGTTCTATTAAATTCTTTGCTTGTTCAATCGATATATCCCTGACAGCCGCTTCGTTAGATTCCAGACGCCGGCAGTGCGCACAGGCCAGATTGCACTTTATCGTTGCCTCCCAGAACAAAAGTCTCAGGACTTGTCTGACGGCAGTCACGACTTGTTTCGACCCTGTATCCTCCTTCACGACTACATATCCTCCTTACTTTCCGACTCGTCGGACGAGTCCGATTCGGATACAATCTCTTCTGCCCGCTGCACAATGCTACCAACCAGCCTTGCCGCCTCAGCCGTGCCGTTTTCTTTAGCAACGGTATCGATATTTTTTATCACGCAATGCAGCAGCTTATTGACAACCTTGTTGACCATCGTTTCAAGCGCCTCTTTGCAATCGGCATCTTTCCTGGCCCCGACAAAAAACCGCTCCAGCTCATTTTGACTTATCTGGTGGAATTTCTCTTTCAACTGCCCTATCAGGGGCCCTATATCCCTGGCTCCGAACCAATCCATAAACTCTGCAACGCTTACGTCTATAATCTCCATGGCCCCGGCCATATCCTCTTCACGGGCCTTTCGATTCTGCGAAACTACTTCAGAGAGGTCATCGATACTGTAAAGATATACATCTTCTATCTCATTTACAGATGGCTCGAAATTTCTCGGCACCGCAATATCGATAATCAAAAGTGTTCCTCTTCGGCGCTGACTAACTATTTTCTCGAATGTTGTCTTATTAAAAAGAAAATCCTTCCCCGCTGCAGAGGATATCACGATGTCGGCATCAATTAGGTTTTCCTGAAGCCCTTCCCACTTTCCGGCAGCAACGGAAAACCGCCTTGCCACATCAAGGCCTCGCTCATAAGACCTGTTGACAATCGTTATGCCCTTGCAGCCGGCTTTCAAAAGATGCTGGATAATCAGCTCCCCCATCTCGCCGGCGCCGATTACGACAACTTTCGCCGATGAGATATCGGCAAAAATCTGCTTCGCAAGTTCCACCGCCACCCCCGCAACACTTACTCGCCCCTGCGAAATAGAGGTGGTTGCATACACCTTCTTGCCGGCGGCGAAAGCACAGTGAAACAGCCGATTCAGGACCTTCCCGGTGCTCCTCGTAGAGCATGCAAGCCGGTAGCTGTCTTTCACTTGCCCGATTATCTGCGGCTCGCCAACAACCATGCTGTCCAGACTCGAAGCAACCGTCAGCAAATGTCTGACCGCATCATCATCGTTGTAGAAATACATAAATGGGCGAAACTCCGCCACATCGATATTGTGAAACTCAGAGAAGAACTCAGCTATCGTCTCAGGTTCGGTTGCATCAGTGCGTTTGCAGGCACAATACAATTCAACACGATTGCACGTTGATAGCAGAACAAACTCCGCTTCGCTAAATCTATTCTTTAGCTCTCTCAACGCTTCAAGCGTCTTGTCGGCATCAAACGCCAGTCTCTCGCGAATATCTATCGCAGCTGTTTTATGATTTAATCCTACAACTAAAATCTTCATTGCTGTCCCAGCTCCATAGCACTAAAACCGGCAAAATCATGCTGAGTCGTGCCTAAAAAAGCCGCTCCCAAAATCGCAAACAGGATAAGCACAAAGACCATTATCGTTATATACGCCCTGATTTTACCTCTGTGCAAAAGCTGACGATTAAATATAAGCATAACCGCCAGAAGAATCCATGCTCCAACAATAGGTGTCATCTTTCCATCGGTCAGCCATTCGGTGATGCCTGTGCCCAAAAGCGATATAAGGCCCACACCGCTTATCATTCCTATCGTGATTAGTACGAAGCTGGCCCTTATCCCAAAAATTGTCATCCACTCAAGTTTTTCGATATTGGGTATTCTGCCGAAAACCTGCATAACCTTTTTTTGCTTGAGCTTGTGTTTGCCGAGCAAATAAATAATTGCGTTAGCCGTTGCAAACGTAATCGACGCTCCGCCGAGAATCATGGCGATACCATGAGCAATCGCCCAGGGCGTAGCGGCTATTTTATGAGGTTCCGAGGCAGGCCTGGCAACAACGCCGGTCATCGCAATCAAGGTAAAAATCACCCACACCATTACCGAGCCAAACCAAACCTGTTCAATTGCGATACTTAGAAAAAGAAATACCAGGCCGAATACGATAGTAAAGACAATCATCGACTCGAAAAGCCCTGTTAAGGGAACTGCTTTTAACTCAACCGCCCGAAGTATTAATAGCACCGCTTCGAGCGTTACCGCCAGCGAGATAAGAGGCAAAAGAAACCGCCTGCACTTTTCAGCGCCAGCCAGTAATTGCAAAATACCAACTATTGCCGCTGCAAGATATATTGCAACCACAACAATGAATATAACCATTTCCGGTATCGGCAGTTCAAACATCTTTATTATCCTCGCCCCCGCGACTATATAATATATCTCGGCGGTGTCTTTTTGAGCTCTTTTTCTGTAAACAGCACGCGATAATCAGAAACCCCGCACGCCTCGCTCATACGGGCAACTGTCTGCTGAACTTCATCCACACTGGCTCCATGAACCATCGTATATAAATTGTAAGGCCAGTTCTCGCCCACTTCTCTCTCATAACAATGGCTGACCTCTTCAAATCCTGCTAATATTGTACCTACTTGTTCAACGCGTTCAGGTTCGACTTGCCAGACAACCATTGCACCAGCGGATAAACCTATTTTTAAGTGATTTACTATCGCCCCTATCCGCCGGATTTTGCCCTGCTTTTTCCAGTCTTCAAGCACAGCCAAAAGCCCTTTTGTGCTGATACCCGCCTTGTCAGCTATATCTTTGTATGGCGTCTGGCTTATCGGAAATCCGTCCTGTATGACAGACAGAATACGCCTTTCGACATTGGAAAGCTCACATTTCATCCTTACAACTTACTGTAATAATTTTAGCTCATAAACGCAACAAAATCCCGTCTTCACAGCGTAGGGCTTGAATATATGGTGATTCTGGTGTAAAACCTTCAATAAATGACTCCGGAAAGAACAAAATGAAAAATATAAGAATAGCCAGCCGGGCCAGCAAGCTGGCTCTGATACAATCCAATGAAGTACGCACATTGCTTCGGCAAATCCGCCCTGACATCGAATGTTCCTTCGTCAATATCTCGACAAAGGGCGACCGCGACAAGACGGACTTCTTATACAAAACTGGCTCGATGGGGTTTTTTAGTACTGAGGTTGAAAAAGCGCTTCTCGATGGCCGGGCCGACCTTGCCGTTCACAGCTATAAGGATTTGCCAACGGCTCTCACTGATGGTTTGCTCATCGCCGCTGTGCCGAAGCGAGAATCACCCGCCGATGCACTTGTTGTCCACAGGATGCCTTACGGCACAGCGCAAAAGATAGATTCCATGGATGATTTATCCACCGGTGCTACTATCGGAACGTCCAGCTTGCGGAGAATCGCACAATTACGCCGTCTCAGAAACGATATAAAATGTGTGCCTATGCGGGGAAATGTTGAGACGAGGGTTCGCAAGGTTATGCAGGGCCAGGTTATCGCAATAGTCGTCGCCTGTGCAGGCCTGAACCGGCTCGGCCTTGACGATAAAATCTCATTCTGTTTCGACCCCAAGCAATTTATTCCTGCCCCTGCCCAGGGCGCACTGGCCGTACAAGTCCGCTCTGATGACAAGGAGCTTGCTGAACTGGTTTCGCGAATTGATAATAGAAATTCTCGCATCGCCGTCGAGGCCGAGCGATTTATCCTGCAAGCTATGCACGGCGGATGCAGCATGCCACTCGGAGTCTACTCACAGATTCAATCTGACGACATCACAATTGACGCTATCATTTGTGATGTCGAAGGTAAGAATTGCGTAAGGCGCTCAATCACCGCTCCGGTTGACGAAGCCAAACCCGCCGCCGATAAACTCGCAAAGGAACTCCTCTCCTCCGGCGGACAAAAAATCCTCAAAGCACTCAATAGAAAAATCTGACCTGTAGGTCATTCCACACCTGCTTGCCCTCCATTCGTCTGGAGGGATACGGAATCCAAAAATACTTAGGGTAGTCATTGCGAGGAACGACTTGTCCTCCGTCTCGTCTCGCCATAGTTTTAACGAAGGCGGAAGCCTTGGCGAAGGAGGAAGTGACGTGGCAATCTCTTTTCGAATTTTGATTCTTACATTTTCTTTGCAACTTCTTTTGCAAAATAAGTAATTATAATACCTGCTCCGGGATGTTTAATCGAGGAAAGTGTTTCCATCATTTTCCATTATTATTGCCGCACTTTCTTCCACCCGTAGTTTATATCTATAACCTTTTTTCCTAATGGTTCGTCCTGACCAAATATTACATGACAAGGGGGAACGATTTTAAAGAAAATTGGAACGGATAAGCCATCATTGCTCTTTGCATGCATCAGACTTACTGACATATTAGCATCTGGTGGTAACTTGCCCTGGTAATGCCATGGTCCCCAACGAATCGTGGAAACATGCGGTTGGTTGAGGTTTTTTTCTTGTTTAAGAATCCGAATCCATACCTTGCCTGAGTATTCAGCAGGGTGGCCGCCGAGCCAAATTCCGCTTGCTATACAGTCATCGGATATACTTGTGCACTGCTCACTTAGAGAAGGCCTTGCACGTACACTGCCGCAGGCAATGCTGTGCGGAAAGCCAGCAATATCTTTTGATATCGATGGTGCAAAAGAAGTGGTAAACGAAAATACCGGCAGACTGATTGAGCCGCCGTGCTCCAGCCTGTCTCGGCGTGGCCGAGCCACGACGGGCAAGCTCCACCCTGACGAGAAAAATATCGAACAACTAATTAAGGCCTGTGCGGAATTGATTGAGAATAAAAACCTTAGAGATAAACTTGGCACCGCCGGCCGCGAATCCGTAAAAGAAAAATTCGCACCCAACACGATGGTCGATACTATTGAAACCATATATCAAAAATTGCTTCAGTAAAAAATAACTACGGTCTGATTAGGGAAAAGAATGAGTGAAATAATTGCCTATTGTGGCCTGGCTTGCCATAGCTGCGCTATCTATTTGGCAACAAGGGAACAGAACGAAGAAAAAAGATACAAAATGAGAGTTGATATAGCGCAGCAAATTAAAAAGCACTATGGCCAAGAATGTAAGCCGGAAGACGTTACTGGCTGCGATGGATGTAAAACAGAAACCGGAAGATTATTTTCAGCAAGCAAGAAGTGTCAGATAAGAAAATGCGCACGGCAGAAAGGCGTTGAGAATTGTGCGCATTGCGATGAATATGCCTGTGAAAGTCTGGAGAAGCTCTTTAATACTGAGCCGGATGCCAAGAAGCGACTGGATGAGATAAAGAGTTCCAAAAGAAGAAAGAATTAGAAGTTTCGTTCGACGAAGCCGGTATCGATTTTGCTCTTGGCAAAAAAGCTAAGCATTTAGAGATTTCTTTACCCACTCTCTGATTATCTCGGTCATCACTTTTGCTTCAACAGCGGTATCTTCGTCATAGTGAGCAGGCCAATGGACGGGATAGCGAGTATCTATATAAAATGGGTTGAGGAAACGACAGGCCTGTTCTAATTCCTCTACTCCCGGTTCCTTTTGTTTACAGGTCTAGAGTAGCTCCAATAGATTATGGACAGCTCTAAATTCCAGTTTGTTGGCTACGATAAAGGCCTTGAGATATTTCTCTGCTGCCTGCTGAAAATGAAAACATATTTGAGCAAAGTAATTTGCACCTTCGATACTTGTACAGGCAAAACCATAATCTTCTTCTGCCTTTTCCAACCACTCTTTGACAATTTCAGGCAGCTTCATAAAGCACTTTTCCCTGCTCAAGAATACTTTTTACAAATGGGTCGCCTGATTTGAGGCGGTGCTCAAATTCCTGCGGTCTATACACAATAAAATCAGTGGCCAATTTATACTTTATAAGCTCATCAAGCTGGCGTATTCTATCCACACCAAGCTCCGGTACATCGCTTTTAATAATAAAAAGGTCGATATCTGTTCCTTGATGTATTTGCCCTTGAGCTAAAGACCCAAAAAGAACAACTTTTTCGGGCTTATATAATCGTATAAGCTGCTCCACGATATTATGTATTTCTTTATCGAATTGACTTTTAGACACCATTAGCACTGGTCCTTTTTTTACCATTCTACCACGCTATTACTATTATAGCAATTTGGGTGAGTTTATCTACATTATTTAGAAGTTTCGTTCGACGAAGCCGGTATCGATTTTGCTCTTGGCAAAGAGGCTGTGTGAGATAATTTCGAGGCAAGCTGGTATAGTGGTCTTGACCGGCTCGATAACAAATTCGGCCAAAGCCCTTTTCATCGTTTCAATCGCCTCGGCCCGCGTTCTTTGATGGACAATAAGCTTGGCGAGCATCGAATCGTAACTTGTCGATACTGTCCAGCCCTGGTGGACGTACGTATCGACCCTGACACAGGGGCCGCCGGGCAGGATTAACCGTTCAATTGTGCCGGGCGAAGGAACAAAATTCTTTTTTGGGTCCTCGGCGTTAACCCGGCACTCAATCGCAACACCAGAATGTTTAATATTTCTTTGTTTGAGCTTGATTTTATGGCCTGCGGCGATTTTTATCTGCCATTTAATCAAATCATGACCTGTAACCATCTCTGTAACGGGGTGCTCGACCTGAATTCGCGTATTGGCCTCAATGAAGTAAAACTTTTTGTCTTTGTCCAAGAGGAACTCAATCGTTGCAGCATTGACATACTTTGCCTCTTTTACAATCCGCAAAGCGGCGTTGCACAACTCTTCCCTGTCGCGCTCATCCAGAACAGGACAGGGCGATTCCTCAATCATCTTTTGATGCCTTCGCTGAATGGTGCAGTCCCTCTCAAAAAAGTGCACTACATTGCCATCGTTGTCAGCAAGCACCTGCACTTCTATATGTCTTGGCTCAAGCAAGCACTTTTCCAGATAGATACTGCCGTCCCCGAAGGCGGCCTCCGCCTCAGCCTGCGCTGCGCCGAATGCAGAACGAAAGCTGATGTCGTTATGCGCAACTCTCATACCGCGTCCGCCACCGCCGGCTGCGGCTTTTATCATCACAGGGTAGCCAATCTTGTTCGCCAGCTTCAGCGCTTCGGACCCATTTTCGATAGTGCCATCCGAGCCGGGCACTACCTTTACTTTTGCCTTGCGTGCCAGCTTACGGGCCTCGACCTTATCACCAAGCAGCTGCATCGCCTCCACAGGAGGACCAATAAAGGTTATCCCGCAGTCCCGGCATATCCGGGCAAAATTTATATTCTCAGCTAAAAAACCATATCCCGGGTGTATTGCCTCGACATCAGCGATTTCCGCAGCACTTATGACACGTGGGATATTCAGATAACTTTCTGCCGACTCGGCAGGACCTATACAAACAGCATCATCAGCAAGCTGCAAGTATGGGGCGTCTTTATCGGCTTCGGAATAAACCGCCACCGACTCAATGCCAAGCTCGCGACAGGCACGGATAATACGCAGCGCTATCTCACCACGGTTTGCTATCAAAATTCTTGAAAACATATTTTCGTATCTCGTATTGAGTATATCGTATTGCGTATTACGTACAACGCATCACGCACAACACACCACGAATCAGTCTGGCCTGACTCTGAAAAGGACCTGACCATATTCAACCGCCTGGCCATTGTTTACGAGGATTTCAGCAATCGTTCCGGATGTTTCGGCCTTTATCTCATTCATTACCTTCATCGCCTCGATTATACAAACGACCATCTGTGGATTAATCTGTGAGCCGACTTCAACATAAGGTTCCGAATCAGGACTTGGCTTCGCATAGAAAGTTCCTACGATAGGCGATTTTATATCCACTAATTGCTCTTGCTGCTGCATTGCTGAAGGTTGACCTACAGCTTCTGTGCCTGATTGCGCAGGGTGGTTTTGCGATAAGGAAGCTCCACCAAACTGAGGTCCGGCCATCGGTACAGTGGTTATAATCGGCTGTTGTCCACCTGCGCGTTTCAGGAAGATTTTGTCATCATCGTGCTTTATTTCAATCTCGACTAAGTCGTTCTCTTTCATTATTTCAATAAGCTCTTTTATTTTCTGCAAATCGGTATCTTTCTCTGCCATTTGCGCATCCTTTCCCAATAAACCCCCTTAGGAGCCAAAACCCCCAGCGACCCTTCGACTTTGCTCAGGGCAGAACCGGGGGCTAAATATTTACCCGCCTTTGGCGGATTTATCCTGCCGTTTTACGGCAGGTTTATCCAACGGGGTAAAGTGCACAACTCTTGTGCTGCTAAGTATAACCGGAAGGTGTGTTTTTGCAAGCAATTTCCTGGATGCAAAAAAGGCGTGTTTGCTGTCTATATGATATTTGGCGCAACGACAGGCCGGGCTAACTAAAGGATTTCAAGGGCGACCGCTGTAATATCGTCAACTTCGGACGGCTCGACTTTCTGATTCTGTGCAAGCTCGTTGAGCTTATCCATCAGCTCAACAATAGGTAAATCCTTGATTTCACAAAACTGCTCTTTGAAATGAAAGCCGGATAAATCATCAAACCTGCCTATAAAAGGCTCCGCCCCGTCGGAATATAACAACAGCTTATCACCGGCCTGGAGCTGAATGGTTTGCTGGATATATTCGACCTGTTCAAAGACCCCCAGCAGTGAGCCTCGAATCTCCAATTGTTCCGGCTGCTGTCCGGCTCGGATAAGAATCGGATAAGGATGTCCGGCGCGAGCATAGGTCAGCTGGAGTGTCTTTGTATTCAGCAGACAATAGCAACAGGTAGCAAACTGATAGCCGGAGAGTTTCTGTGCGGTCATCCGTGTATTGAGATTTTTCACAACTTCCGCCGGTGAGAATACGCGGTAATTTCTCTCAATGGTCTCCCGCATAACCAGAGACTGTTTGAGGAAAATTGTCAAAAGTGCGGCAGGCATTCCGTGTCCGACAACATCAGCTATATAAAAACCTATGTGCTGCTCATCGACCCGAGCGATATTGTAAATGTCGCCTGAGACCCACTCGGCCGGTAAAAAAACTGTGGCCCATCGTACTTCATCGGCATTAGGCAAGGCAGAGGGAAGAAAATCCTGCTGAACAAGCCCGGCTAAACGAAGCTGTTCCGCCAAGTTGTCCACCAAGGCACCGGCCATTTGAAGCTGATCTGCAAGTTTATTTCTGTGAATTGTCTGCTTCTGTTTCAGCAGACCCGCAGCTCTTACTGCGATTCCAGAACTCTTTTTGCGATATGCAAGATTGACGCTGATTCTAAGCCACAATTCATCTATAGAGACCAATTTCATTGTGCTTGTCATAGAAAAACTGGTCTTCTCAGGTGACAAAGAAAAACTTTTAATTGGTACGTCCACACGGTCCGTGAGCAAAATCACACCAACACCTTCTACCTCGAGCGATTCGATGATTCGAGCCAACCTCTGCTGCTGCGATGTGGCCAACTCATTTGCGTCGATAATAACGGTTCCTATAAGGTCGAGCCGGTCACGTATCCGAGCAAATTTGTCTACCGGTATTACTGCAAACGAAAGCCTCCTCTCCTTCAAAAGCCGCTTTATCTCAAGCGGCATCTGTCTCTGCTCCGTCAGGTATAGAACATCTGTGAAGCTTTTTAGTGCTTCCGTTGAGCTTAGTAATTCCGTTTTTTCCATACTAAATTATCTTTCTGGTTGCGTTATAGGACTAATATTATTCCTGCCCTGAGCCTGCCGAAGGAACAGGAACCCATTTCTTACTACCGGCTCCCCGCGTTTACGGGACAAGATTCAGCCGTCGACATTTAGACGAACGACAGGCCACAATCTATGGACTATTTTCGGCTTGTTAGGTATGCCACTTTGCACTTTTCTTGCGTTTTTCCTCCCCCTTAGGGCTACGGAGTACAGGCCATCCCTGCGGCAGGGACGGTGCTCACCCGGCGAAGATTGCTGAGCCGATGCGGAGGATAGTTGCGCCTTCCTTGACGGCAACTTCGTAGTCCGAACTCATTCCCATACTTAGCTCGGTAAACTGTGGGCCGACAATCTTCTCGCCGCGCATTTCAACAAATAACTCCCTCGCCCGAGCAAAACAAGCTCGAACTACATCCTTATTATGCGTTAGTGGCGCCATTGTCATCAGGCCGACCAGCTTTGTATTCGGCAGAGTCTCCATCTGTTCAGCCAAATGTATCGCTGCGCCTACAGGGACACCATATTTTTGTGGTTCGTTAGAAGTATTAACCTGCAAGAGCACTTTGGGACATAAGTCCAGCTTTGCCGCTGAAGCGCTTATCTCCTCCGCCAGCCGAAGTGTATCAACCGAATGTATCAGAGAAACCATGGGCAAGACCTGGCGGACTTTATTACGCTGTAGATGACCAATCATGTGCCAGCTGACCCGGCTCAACAGCACCAAATCACCATTCGGGACTCCGACCGGGCCTTCGCCCTGACGAGCTGGTTCTTGTAAAAACTCTGCTACCTGAGTGGAAACTTTCTTTAGCTGCTGAACACGATTTTCACCAAGGTTGGTAAAGCCCAGTTGAAGGACCTGTTTTATTTGCTCGAATGTAGCTGATTTGGTCACAACGACGAGCGTTATCTCACCGGGGTCCCTGCCAACATGAGCACAGGCAGAGTTAATGGTGTCTTTTACACGCTCTATTTTCTCAGAAGTCTTCACCATAAAAAACTTTCTCAATCGAATTTTTGTCACTGCGAGGGCTGCGAAGCAGCTCGTGGCAATCTTTACTTCACGAATGATTGAGATTGCTTCGTCGCTTCCTCCTTCGCCAATTCAGCCTTCGTAGCCGTAGGCTACTACGGCGAAGCAAGCGGCTACGGAGGACAAGGCGCTCCTTGCAATGACACTATGTATTCAGTCTACTACAAAATAGATAAAAAATCAAAATATCAATCTAAGAAAATTTTTGCCGGCACAAAAAAACTTAAGATAAACATTTTTGGATTTTTTACCCCCAGATGTTCATTGGCCACAAAATCCAGGTTGTGCCCGGCAAAAAACTATTGCAACTGTCAACCTGAAATAGTGAACAAAAAATCACAAATCGATAGTTGAGATAATGTAACGGGGGCGGCTTTTGCCTTCTGATTTTGTTGTGAGCCTGTCATTATGCCCGCCACGGCGGCCCAGCTCCGCCAGCGGCGACCAGCGCTACGGCAAGGCCTTCGCCTTGACGAGAGCGTGCCATAGCCGGAGAAGCTTCGCCAGCGGCGAGAGCGTGCATGGCCAGGGATTCTCATATCTTTGGCGGTTTTCCCGTTATAAAGCTCATTTCTGCATTTCCCTGCTAACATCAGGGGTTTTTAACAGGGTTTCTGTTATTTTGAGGGCTGCAGACGTGGTTCCAGAACTGTCGCCAGCCAAACTTGGAAACGTCCATTTTGAGCTTATTGGCCGATAATTTAAGCTAACAAGCGCAACTGCTCAAAACACGCTGCTCTATAACTGCCGCATAGATAATACAATAGCTACAAAAAAAAGAAAAAAGCAACTTTTGACTTGCATTTTATCCTTATAACTTGTATAATAATTGCACTAAAAGAATATAGAGTGTGGGGTAAGACAACCAAGGGAAAAATTTCAGTTTTTACTTGACATGCTTTTGAGGAGCCATTAAGGTTTTAACCCTATCAAAACAATAAATTGCTGCTACTCTCGGCAGCTTACGAACCTCGGCGAGGCAGTGTGGCACACCGGTCTCCCCCCCAGCCGGTCCCACCACCTCGCCTTTTTTATGCGCATACTATCCTTTAATACCGATTGTGATAAGTTTATGCGCCTAACGGTAAAAAAATCCTAAATCCGAATATCTAAATCCTAAACAAGCACAAATGACCAAAATCCCAATGTAACAAACAACAAACATATATTTTAGTCATTTGAATTTCGAATTTGTTTAGGATTTCAGATTTAGCATTTCGAATTTCACAAATCCGGCGCATTTTCTAATCACAATTGGTATAAGTTGCTTTACCCCGCCAACATCAGCTTGCCAAACGGGCAACGAACACTGACCATCGCCTGTTAAGATGATTGATTGGCACCAGACCGGCGTAGTCCAAATTGTCCGGCGAAAAGTGCAAAAAGAAGGATAGAAATAAGCCCCATCGAGCCGCCATAGATAAATGTTGCCGCCGGAGCAACTTTATCCCAGAGAAACCCTGCAATCAGCCCGGCAGGTAGAGCTAAAAGACCTGTAATAGTGTGATACGTCCCCAAAGCAGTCGCCTTGAACTGCTGTTGTGCCAAATCAGCCATGAATGCACGCTGATTGCCGTCAATCGCAGCAAACATCAGCCCGTAAAGTGCAAACAGCCCAATAAAGGCCGGCAGCGAATCAAAAACTGCAAAACCAAAACAGGTTGCCGAAAATGCAAGATAGCCGAAAATAATAACTTTTTCTCTGCCTATTTTATCTGAAACGATTCCGAAAGGCACCGCAAGAGCGCTATAAAAAATATTGAACAATACATACAAAAGAATCGGTGCAGCCACGGACAATTTACCGGTAAAAAACTGCTGCGCCCGCAGGACAAAAAACATATAGCCAAAGTTCCCTAAGGCAAACACGCTGGAAATCAGAACAAAGAACTTCAGCGGCCGAGACAATGCCTTTATGCCCATTTGCGGCGTTATGTCCTGCGGCTTGGAACCTTTTTCTTTCACAAAACGCAATGGAACCAGCGAAGCAAAACCGAGCAGCGCCGCTATGAAAATGATGGCCTTGAAATCAAGACGGAAAAACCAGAAAAGCAAAAACGCCACCACAGCACCCAAAATTGCACCAACAGTTTCAATGCCTCTGTGAATGCCAAAAGCTTTACCCCGCTGGGCAGCCATTGATTCTGCTATTATTGCGTCCCTTGCGGCCGTTCTCAGCCCCTTTCCCACCCTTTCCAGTGCCGAAAACACCACCGCACTCGGCCAAATCCGCGAAAACCCAAGCAATAGCTTAAAAACTGTTGACGTTGCATATCCAGCATAGACAAACGCCTTTCGTTTGCCGGTCTTGTCAGACCAGTAGCCGCACACAACCTTCAAAATACTCGAAATGCTGTCCCTCAATCCTCCAACCAGCCCAACAATTTGGCCGGTAGCGCCCAGCGATTGTAGAAACATCGGCAGAATCGGCATTATCATCTCGCTGCTGAGGTCGTTAAAAAAACTAACAACACTCAGCAGGATAACATTGCCTGTAAGTGTTTTCCCAGGTTTGTCTTCCATCGCCAAAAGTACGGATTAATCGTTCGATAATGTGATGTTACCCGCCGCGAACCTGCACGAAAACAGTCCTGCTGCGAGGCCCGTCAAACTCACAGAAAAAAATTCCCTGCCAGGTGCCGAGCGAAAGTGCACCATCCTTTATCAGGACCTGCTCGCTGCAGCCGATAAGAGAACTTTTACAATGTGAATCGGAATTGCCTTCGAAATGCTTATAGCCCGGCCGATGATGAGGTATCACCTCCTCCAGGGTCAAAAGCAAATCGTGGATAACAGAAGGGTCCGCATTTTCATTTATGGTAATCGCCGCAGTTGTGTGAGGGCAATAGACAATTACATCGCCATTAGTTATACCAGACTGTTTGACAGCCGAGCGAACCTGGCTTGTAATATCCATCAACTGGTTACGCTTTTTGGTGCTGATGCTGAAATCTGTCTGGACGATTTTCACTGGTTGGCCCTGTTACATTTGTTCCACAACCTCTATACCCAAAAGCTCGCTTAGGCCGTGCCGGATGGTCTTTGCGGTTAAATCACAGAGCAATAGGCGCGTGGGTCTTTTATCAGGCCCGGCATCGAGAACCGGACAATTCGTATAAAAAACGCTGAACTTCTGGGCCAATTCATACAGATACGTAGTTAAATAATTAGGCCTGTAATCAGCGATGGCATCCTGTATCGCCTCTCCATAGCGAATCAGGTGCTTTGCTAAATCCAGCTCAGCCGGTTCAGTCAAATTCAACTCTTTTAAGCCGGATAGTTCTGCTTCTACATTAACGTCTTTGGTCTGGCCCTTTCGTTCGATGGATTTTATCCGTGCATAAGCATATTGCATATACGGAGCAGTATTACCATCCATCGCCAGCATCTTATCGAAGCTGAAGATATAATCACTTGTTCTATTATTGGAGAAATCCGCATATTTGACGGCGCCTATTCCAACGGCCTTTGCGATTTGAGCTTTTTCGTCTGCCGAAAGGTCTGGATTTTTTTCTTCGATGATTTTTTCCGCCCGCTGGACGGCTTCATCGAGCAGCTCTTTTAATTTTACATTTTCGCCTTCGCGTGTTTTCAGTGGCTTGGCCTTTTCACCTAATACGCTGCCGAATGTAACGTGGATAAGTTCTGTTTCATCTTTTGCCCATTTCGCCATTCGTGCTACTGCGAAGAGCATCTCGAAATGGAGCTTCTGCCGGGTATCTGTAACGTAGATAATTCTATCCGCTTTTAATTTCTCAACACGGTATTTTAAAGCCGCTAAATCAGTCGTCGCATAAAGATATGCACCATCGGATTTCTGGATAATAAACGGCAGCGGCTCACCTTCTTTATTCTTAAATCCAGCCTGTGGTGAGCCTGTCGAATCCACCGGAAATACACAAATCGCACCATCAGATTCAACTGCAATTTTCTTTTTCTTCAAATCCTTGACAACATCAGCAAGTATATCTTTGTAGAAACTTTCTCCACGATTATGTTCATCATTTAATGTCACGTCCAAGCGCTGATACAAGTCATAACACTCGGCCATTGTTATGCTACAAGCCTTCTCCCACAATTTCCTTATGAAGACACTCTTTCCTGTTTGAAGCTTTAGGGTGAATTCCTGTACTTGTGCAGCAACATTAGGTTCAGCTTCTATGAGGCCGCTGGTCTGCATGTAGTGATGCTCTAAGCTATCCAAGTCCAAAGCCACAAATTCGTCCAGATTTTTATCCGGAAAATCTTGGAATACCCCCTCATAGGTATCGAGAGAAACAGTTCCGAGATTCTTGGCCCAAGCACAATCCGCAAAAGCGTCTCGTGGCACTTGTTGAAATTCATGTTCCCACAAGGAATAGACCACCATACCCATTGGGCGCCCCCAGTCGCCGATGTGATTCTGGCGGATGACTTTATGTCCGAGGAGTTCGAGGGCTCTACAGATACAATCGCCGATGATAGTGCTTCGCAAGTGACCGACGTGCATTTGCTTTGCGATATTCGGGCCTGAGAAATCTACAACAATGGTCTTTGGCTTACCGGCCTTTTCTATAGCGAGATGTTTATGGTCTTTGTTGACTTCAAGCAGGCGGTCGGCAATAAAATCGGATTTGAGCCGCAGATTTATAAAGCCCGGCCCTGCGACTTCGGGTGATTCACATATATCATCGATGTCTAAATTTTTTACTACATCCTCAGCCAGTTTTTTAGGGTTGGTCTTGAGCTGTTTGGCTAACGGCATTACGCCGTTGGCCTGATAATCGCCGAACTTTGCGTCAGTGGAGGGCTTTACAATAGCTGCGCAATCTTTCTGGCCGGTAGCAGCAGCCATCGCAGCGCTGATTTTCTCTTCGAGTATGTCAACAGCAAGTTTCACTTTTTCAGGACCTCTTCCCATTTCAATTTCTTAGCATCGCCCCAGAGCAGCTCCAAATCGTAGTAGTCCCGATATTCGGTGTCGAAGATATGGATTACGACATCGACATAGTCGAGCAAAATCCATCGTCCCTGCTCATAGCCGGCCCGTCCGAACCGCTCCATACCCTGTTTTCTTGCCTCTTCGGAGATTTCATCTGCCACGGTGCGCATCTGTCTGTTGCTTGTGCCTGTGGCTATTACAAAATAATCAGTCGCAGGCGACTTGCCCTTCAAATCCAGAACCACAATATCACTACAATGCCGGTCAGCTGCTATGTTAGCCGCAGCCAGCGCAAAATCTTTTGCCCCGTTAGAAATCTTGCCTTTTCGCTGCTGGTCCCCACTTGTAGAATTTCTAACGGGGTTTGTCTTTGCAATTCGCTTTTTTGCCAAATCCTATATCCTCAGCTTAAATAAAAAGGGGCGGCCGATTCGGCCACCCCAATAGATTACTTATATTAGCCGATGGCGTCAACTGAGTAGTCCGATGCGAATTATTGACCGATACCAAACCATCCGCCAATCACAGGAGCAAATTTAACCACAACACCAGAGAAAACCACACTGACCATTGCCATCAGCTTAATGAGGATATTCAAACTTGGGCCGGAAGTATCCTTGAACGGGTCACCGACGGTATCGCCGACTACCGCCGCCTTGTGGGCAGGTGAGCCCTTACCACCCAGATTGCCTTTCTCGATGTACTTTTTGGCGTTGTCCCAGGCACCACCGGCGTTATTAAGTGTAATTGCAAGAACAAAACCGGTAGTCAGCCCACCAGCTAAAAGCCCCATCACACCCGATACACCTAAAAGCAGCCCCGTAAGAACCGGTATGATAATGGCCAAAAGCGACGGCAAAATCATCTCTCTTTGTGCGCCACGGGTAACAATAGAAACACATTGTGCGTAGTCAGGTTTGCCAGTCCCTTCCATAATGCCGGCGATTTCCCTGAACTGCCGACGGACCTCGTTGACGACACGACCTGCGCTTCTGCCCACCGCCTTCATCGTCATCGCACAAAAGACAAATGCCATCACGGCACCTATAAACAGTCCACAAATTAACTTCGGGTTCATTATCGTCAGGTCATATGCCGCGACAAAATCAGCAACACCCGACGCTTTTGCAGTTTCAGGCGTGAACACAACGTTACCTACCTGAAAAGTCCCGCCAGCTTCTGTTGCCAGTTTTGCAATCCATATCCGCACTTCTTCGATGTATGCCGCCAATAATGCCATTGCCGTCAGAGCCGCCGAACCAATTGCAAAGCCCTTTCCCGTCGCCGCGGTAGTATTGCCGAGTGCATCAAGGGCATCTGTCCTTTTTCTGACTTCTTCGCCCAGGCCGCTCATCTCGGCATTGCCGCCGGCATTGTCGGCTATCGGGCCATAGGCATCGGTTGCCAAAGTAATTCCCAATGTAGAAAGCATTCCCACAGCGGCAAAGCCGATACCATAAAGCCCCATCGATATATTTGAAAAACCGCCGGCAAAACCAAAAGCGCACAGAATGCAGATAACTATCGTTACAACCGGCAGACCGGCAGAATACATCCCTGTTGCAATTCCTTCTATAATCATGGTTGCAGGCCCCATTTTCGTCTGTTCAGCAATAGCACGGGTAGGGCTGTAACTGTCAGAGGTGTAATATTCTGTAAACTGGCCAATCAGCACTCCAGCAAGCAATCCAGAGATAACCGAGCCAAAGACCCCCCAGGTAATCCAGCCGGCCCAGACCAGCCCCATCAAAGCAACAATAATCATAATCGAGCTGCCGAGTGTCCCAAATAAAAGCGACCTGAGTAAATCCTTCTGACTGGCACCTTCTTTACAACGAACCATAAAGACACCGACAATTGAAAGGACAATACCCATCCCTGCCACAACCATCGGTGCAAGAACAGCTCTCAAGGCCTGCTGGGATGAAAGTGCCACGGCAGCTCCCAGCGCCGATGCCGCCAGAATCGAGCCGATATAGCTTTCATAAAGGTCGGCACCCATACCGGCAACATCACCAACATTGTCTCCAACATTATCAGCGATTGTAGCGGGATTTCTTGGGTCGTCTTCAGGGATGCCGGCTTCGACCTTGCCAACCAGGTCTGCTCCGACATCAGCTGCCTTTGTATAGATGCCGCCGCCAACACGGGCAAAAAGGGCCTGTGTAGAAGCACCCATAGCAAAGGTAATCATCGTGGTGGTGATTTCAATAAGCTTATGGCCGGCGTCCATTCCTTTGGGTACCAGGGTCAGACCGAGCAATTCCAAGCCCTCTTTCATATGCTCCGGCGTATAGACGAGCCTGTCAAGAATCCAATACCAGACGGTGATGTTAAGCAGGCCGAAGCCAACAACGACAAGGCCCATAACCGCACCCGAACGAAAGGCGACCTGTAGGCCGCGATTTAAGCCCTCGCTGGCACCCTGCGCAGTCCGGGATGAGGCATTCGTCGCGGTCTTCATACCCAGAAAGCCGCAAAGAGCACTGAAAAAACCCGCAGTCAAAAATGCTACAGGAACAAAGGGGTTCTGAATACCCAGATAGGCACAACCCCCCAGGATAATCAGCAATATCAAAAATACCAATGCTACAACACTATATTGCCTGAATAAATAAGCATAAGCACCTTCACGAACGTACCGAGCAATGGTTATCATTTTCTCATTTCCTTCGGGGGCAGCCATCACCTTCTTATAGAAATACAACGCAAAAATTAATGCGAGGACAGACCCTGCCGGTGCTATCCACCAGATTGTCGGAATACCGGCCAATGCGATTATGCTCTCAGAAAAATCCACTTTTTTCTCCTTTCTTAACTACTACTAAAATTAATGCTTATAGAACACCTGTTAAAACAGTGGAGTTTAACGAAACAGAGCCATTTTTCAAGTATTTTATTGCGCCGAACTTAATAAAAAAACGGAAATCTAAACTCACAAGAGAAAGCTGCCTGTGCTTTTCTATTATGTGTGATAATCTGCGTTGATTCTTACATACTCGGAGCTTAAATCGCAGCCGTAGCAAAAATCGCCCTGTTTTCCCGCACCCAAATCAACTGTTATCGTGTGCTCTGTTTTAGAAATTACCTTACTTGCTCTTTTGGCATCAAACTTTTGCGGCGCGCCATTTTTAAAAACAGTTATATCGCCGAGCTTGCAGGACAGCTTATCGGGATTCAGCTTTACCCCTGCTGAACCGACGGCACAAATGATTCTGCCCCAGTTGGGGTCGCCGCCGTGAATTGCACACTTTACTAAATCATATTCAGCTATTGCCCTTGCGGCCTTTGCCGCATCGGCCTTGGTAGCTGCACCACTGACAACCACTTTGAACATTCGTGTTGCCCCTTCGGCATCAAGGGCCATCTGCTTAGCTAAATCATCACATAATTCTGCCAGAGCCTTCGCAAACTTTTTATAACGCGGACACTGACTTGTAATAGGCCGATTTCCCGCCAGGCCGGAGGCAAGGATTATCGCGGTATCATTGGTGCTTTGATGGCCGTCAATCGTTAATTTGTTTAACGAATTGCCGATAGCCGCTCCCAATGCCTTTGCAAGTAATGGTTTCGTCATAGCTACGTCGGTCGTGATAAAACACAGCGTTGTTGCCATATTGGGGGCAATCATACCTGCACCCTTAACGGCACCTGCTATCATAACTTTTTTGCCTGATATTTCGACCCGACGAACTGCCTGCTTTGGCTTTGTATCGGTTGTCATTATTGCTTTCGCAAAATCCAAACCTGCTGCCGAGGTTGCTGAAAGCCTTGTCGCTGCCTTTGAAATGCCCGCAGTAATTTTTTTGATTGGTAACTGCTTGCCAATAATACCAGTCGAAGCTACAAGCACGCTGTGCGGGTCTTCCTCAATCTGCTTTGCTGTTTCGCTGCACATCTTTATTGCGTTTTTGATGCCCTGCCGGCCGGTGCAGGTATTGGCATTGCCGGAATTGACAATCATGGCTGAAATATTGGCGCTTTTGACATGCTTTTTACAGATTTGTACCGCTGCAGAAACAATTTTGTTGGTAGTAAAGACCGCTGCTGCCTTTGCATCTGTTGGACAGACAAGCAGCCCTAAATCCAGGCTGCCGAATTTTTTTATCCCGCAATGCACCCCCGCTGTCAAAAAACCCTTCGGTGATGTAATTGTATTATTTGCCATATTATTTACACCTCTTACTTATGGAGCTCTTCCCCTACTTTTGTACTTCTGCCGGCCTTTTTACGTCTCAGCCACAAAACACCCCGTCTTAACGTCAAGGCAAAAAAGGATATTATTAATCCGGGAATCCATCCCACAAAAATCATAAGAACTCCTCCAAGTAACGCCTCCGGAGGAGAAAAGTCAGGATCTAAATTGTATACAAGATAATAAAGGCGAGCAATTGCTGGCAAGAAAATAGCGTTTATTAATAGAAATAGAAACCATAAACTCCAAGTCAAGAAGACACCTTTTCGAAACTTGCCTGTATACAACACATAACAAAAAGGAAATACAAAAAGACAAATAACACCAGCTGCCCGATATAGGATCCATATCAACAAATATATAGTTTGCATGGTCTTTTACCTGAGTAATTAATATCCACAACTGTCACGTCATCCATCTTCAGAAAATTGAAAATTAGAAACGGTTCTACTTTTCTGGTTTGTTATCAAGTCTTCCGGCGACTGCTATTTCTCTCACGCCGGCCATAGGGTCGTAGAATTTTTTGCTCAAATCAACGGTATTGACCATCATTCCTGCGCGATTCTGCTTAAGCTGCTTTACAATCACACCATCGGCTGCGATTATGCACGATGGATATGGCGAATAATAGCCGGAGGCATTTGCCATACTCACCCAAAAATGGTTTGTCGCCGCTCGGCACTGCATTGTCTGCCGCATAATGTGAGTATGCACACTCGGCCCTTGTTGCCGTGCATTATAAAACGATTGAAAAATACATTTTACACCCTGTTTATAAAGCTCTCTATAAAGCTCCGGGAAACGCGCATCAAAACATATAAGAAGCGAGCACTTTACGCCGTTTATAGTAAAGCTCACAAACCTGTTGCCCGGCGTAAAACGCTTTAATTCGCCTTTGGTGCAAAATCTCTTGTCGTAGCGGTTCACGATTTTGCCGTCTGGGCCAATCAGATAGAGACAATTATGTGGTTTATTCGGAGGGGTTAATGGATGGACGCTGCCTAACACAACCCACAGCTTCAATTTACCCGCCAAAGCAATTATCTCGAGGGTCTCTTCTTTGAGAGCCGCCCAGTCAAAGCCATCAAAATTTGGAAAATCGAAACCGACATAGCCGCTCAGAGCACATTCGGGAAAATGTACAATATTGGCTTTGGCCTTTTTGGCTTTGCGTAAAAATTCCTGAATCTGCCGGGAATTTCGCTTTATAGACTTTCCTACAGCAAACTGGCAGGTAGCAACTTTCAAACATCCATTAGCCACAGAGTTTTCCCTTCTATCTTAAGCCACAGAGGACATTTTTATTTGGCCACAGAGAACACAGAGAGCACAGAGAAATTAAGTTTTTTCTTTAATAAATTTCATAGTGTTATCATATTTTCTCAACACACCCGGAGGTACTGCCACATTGTTCTTGGCGGCCTGATACATAATTTCTACTTTCCTTATCATACTTGAGTCCTTGTAGAACTTGAACGCATAAAGCTCTTCTTGGTTAAGCTCAACTTTGGTATCCTTAATCAGCTTGACCGGGACTTGATATCTTCTATATTCGGACTCGTGAGCAAGAAATCTCGACAACCTGACATGTTTTAACACACGCTCAATCGTTCGGGGCGTTAAAACAAATCCCACCCAATCTTGTTTTTCTGCGTATTCGTATGCCTCTATCAGTGCATCCCCAATGTATGTACCACGTGTTTTATCTGCATAGAAATGGCCCAACGACAATGCACCTCTCAATGGCATATCCACGGAACTCGCCTGCACAAAAAATTGTCTCGCCGTCATGTTTAGGTGCACAAATGCCTCATAAGAAGCATCGAATGTATAAAAAATAAATGAATCGGAAAACCAGGTCGCAGCCAGCCACTCCGGCAGACAGGTAATCTTATCATTTAGCTCCTTCAAAAACTTATCATAATAATTTTTATCAAAGACATCGAGATGTTCCGCGAATTTACTTACAAAGGCCTTCACAAGTGGTCGAAACCCGAGCACATCGAAATATGCCACCCAACATTCACAATTTACTATTTTTTGTTCACACATCAGTAATTCAAAACTATTTCTTTTCTCTGTGTCCTCTGTGCTCTCTGCGGCTAATAATTATCTGTAATCTCTGTGGCCGTTAAAGGGCAACTCGTTTAATACCATCTATCAATCTTTTTTCTCCAAAATTTATTATCAGCCCCCGCTTGAGTTTTGTCGCCTTGAGATAGGAAAGAGTTTGTGCCAATGCAACTTCGGGCATTTTAGACAAAGATTTTATTTCTACAACCACTTCATTTTCAACAAGAAGGTCTATCTTTTGGCCTTTGATAACTTTGCCTTTATAAATAATATCAGCAGGTACCTGTCGCTGGTACTTTATCTCCTGAAGGTCAAACTCGTAGCATAATGCCTCTTCATAAATCGACTCAAGAAGACCGGGACCAAGTTCACGATGAACCTCTATCGCAGCACCAATAATTTTCTCAGTTAGCTCATCTGACATTCTTTACCTCTGTGTTCTCTGTGTCCTTGTATGTTGATATCAGTTATGGTTAATAATAGTCTCATGGGTAAATCTGCTG
>CAZOQJ010000003.1:0-52850 GCA_964581905.1 uncultured Pirellulales bacterium | reverse complement strand
TGATGGAATTCTGACGGAAGACCAGCAGTCCAAGCTAAAAGAGTTGAAAGGACAACGTGCCAAAGGCAAACCTGAAGCTGGAGAATGTACAAAAGGCCCAAAAGGTCCTGGAAGAAAAGCAGGGCGTCCAGAGGCAGTATTTAAGAGAATTGATACTGATGGGAATGGCGTTATCAGTCTTGAGGAGTTTAAGGCTCATAGGGAGCATATAAGGGAACGTTTTGGCGGCAAAGGGCCAAGAGGGCCAGGAGGACCAAAAGGCCACTGGGGACGAAGGCCCAATTATCCTATGGAGCAACCAGAGGATTAACGGTTCGTTATAAACTAACGTTCCTGTTGTTGATTTCAGTGGGGGACAGGTTCGGCGATAAGGTGCCGAACCTGTTTTTTTATATTAAAAAGTGGGCGATACAGGGTTCGAACCTGTGACCTCACGGGTGTGATCCGTGCGCTCTAACCAGCTGAGCTAATCGCCCAATTGAATTGCCGATTTCAAATCGGAAATCAAAAACCGTCAATCGAAAATCAGGTTGTGCCGAAATTATAAATCGTAAATTGACAATCGTCAATCGCAAATTAAGCAGGGACAAGGTTAACGCGTCCGAGTTTAACGCCTTTTAGACTCAGAATATTTTCAGCTGTTCTTTTGATTTCGTCCACGCGTCCTCGAAGTACAATAATTTCCATACAGCTGTGCTCGTCCAGGTGAATATGCATGGAAGAAATCGTTTGCAAAAGATGAAAATGCTGTAAGTCGGTGAGCTTCTGCATCAGCTTAGTCAAATGATGGTCGTAAACCAGAAATACGGCAGCGATTGCCTTTGTTTTCGGATGGCTTAAGCTCTCGGTACTTAGCTGCTGGCGGATTAAATCGCGTATGGCCTCCGAGCGATTCTCATAGCCTTGTTTGGCAATGAGCTTATCGAACATGGAAAGCAGCTTCTTGTCCAATGATATCCCTATGCGCTCCACTTGTGTCATTTTTACACTCCTGATAACAATGAAACTGCGAATATGTCTTGCTATTTACTCGTTACGTTAAGTATATCCAAAAGTTTTATAAAGTAAAGCCCATTAGTCCTAGGGACTCCTTACGGAGAAAGCTTAGATGGAGCTTTTTTTCTAACAGGGTAAAGGCCGTATTGTTTTTGAATCGAGTCTTGACGTTGTGATGTTGGGAGCTTAAATTGTGAAAAGATTTTTTTCGATTTAGGTGGAACTATCCAATAATGACCGCTGAGCAAATAATCGAGTTTTTTGGAATGAGGCCTTTACCACAAGAGGGCGGCTTCTATGTTGAGACTTATCGCTGCCGGGAGAAAATCAAAAAGATGGCACTGCCTGCAAGATATAATGGTGACAGAAGTTTCGGCACCGCCATTTTATATTTGCTTATGCCTGACACATTTTCATCTCTGCATAGGGTAAACAGCGATGAGATATTTCATTTTTATTTAGGCGACCCGGTAACGATGCTGCAGCTTCATCCGGACGGGGCCAGTGAAATTATCACTTTAGGACACGACGTTTTAAGCGGCCAGCGTGTACAGGTAATCGTGCCGCGAGACAACTGGCAGGGCTGTTTTTTAAATGAAGGCGGAGAATTCGCCTTAATGGGAACAACCGTTGCACCGGGTTTTGAAACTTCTGATTTCGGGCCGGCGCAAAGACAAGACTTATTGCTGCGATACCCTAACCGGCGAGATTTGATAATCAAGCTGACCAGCCATCAGTAATCGGTCAGACCCTCGGTTTCACCGAGAGGTGAACTTCGTCGCCCAGACGAGTATGTCATCTTTTTATATCACTTCAAGTCTGCGGAGGACGGTCTTTGCCCAGCGGGAGCTGCGAATCTGTGAGAAAATAAGCAATAATACCGCCAACAGCCAATATCCGGTAAACCGTAAATAGTGAATAGCGGTAGCAAATATACAGCTTTGTTCAGTTGAACAGCGCCTTACCAGCTCGCGAGGGGTGTATATTACTCCTGGAAAGATACCATCAAATACAATTTGCCAGGGTAGCAGTAAGATGACCAAAACCAGCGAGAGGAAAAATGCCCGACTTATATGGTTTATTCCGCCGAGTCTGCCTATCAGCGAGACCTTCAGGCTGAACAGCATACACAGGCAATAAAGTACAGCCGTCAATATGAGCAAACCATTGACGATACGAACGGTCCAGCGTATGTGCTTGAAAGTTATGTCGAAGGGAAAACCCCCCGCTTCTTCGCTTTGCGAAGCAAACGGCGGGGGTTGCTGGGGTTCTTCGACCGGCTTGTTTGGCTCGGCAGCCACCTTTTCTGCGGCCTCTTTAATCTCTTCTTTCTTCTCGCTCTTAGCCTTATCACAAGGTTCAATTAAGCCACGGTCAACAAGCCAGAAGGATACCTGCAGCAAAAGCAAACAGAGAATTGCAACTGTAAACAAACCGTTTTTCCATCCCCTGAACACCCCGATGGCCTCAAGGCAATCGGTTGTATCGAGTAAGTTATTTTGCTTGGTTTGAAGCTCATCCATTTTTATATCTCCTAAATCTGGTTAATTAACTATCTGCTATTTCGACTGGCATTTAGTATCCAGTATCTGACATCCAGCATGGCTTTTTAGATTATTATGTTTTGTGTTTGTTATAGGTGCAAGAAATTTATTTTTCATCTTTTGTAGCTTTGTGCCATGTGGCGAAGCTTCCGGCCTTCGTAGCCGAGCTACTTTGGCGAAGTAGGCACTTTGCAGAATAGCAGCTATTACGGGCTATTTTTCTTGCAATGCGCCGGTTTTTGCCTATACTAGTGGCTGGTAACCGGTGTTCGGTAATTATTTGACTACCGCCACTTCGTGTAACCATTGACCAATTATTGTTTAACTGGTTTTGGAGTAGAGCTATGAATTTGATGAAGTGGTTTCGCAAAAATAACAAGAAGATAATGGCCATTGTTGTCGTCGTTATAATGATAGGTTTTATAGCCGGCCCAACCATGCGATATTTTACTCGCGGAAGGACAGGATGGCACGAAGCGGTGGCCTACTACGCTGATAACAAGAAAATAGCAAGAGACGATGCAATTTCGGCCCATCAGGAGCTGGAAGTTTTGCGTTTTCTGGCGGTGGATGGCCTATTAAGGGCCCAGGATTTGCGGGCGGTTTTGTTGGGAGAGCTGTTGTTTTCGGAACAGAGAATTTCACCGGTACTAATCAATCGCATAAAGCGAGTGATAACAGCAAATGGTTACAGAATCAGCGATAAACAAATCAGCGATATTTACAATCGTTCTATGCCTGCTGATTATTATTGGTTTCTGCTGAAAAAGGAAGCACATTTCGCGGGAATTAAGGTGCCGAGGGAAAATGCGGGCAGACTGCTCGGACGAGCACTGCCACAGCTATTTAACGGAGCCACATATTCGCAAGTAATCCGGTCTCTAATGGATAGACAGGGGATTCCGGAAGAGCGGATACTGGCGACGTTCGGGAAATTGCTGGCTGTGCTGCAATACTCCCACATGATTTGCTCAGGTGAAGATGTGACAAGCTCACAGATAATGCACATGGTGAGCCTGGAGAATGAAACAATAAATGTTGAACTTGTAGAATTTGAGTCATCTGTGTTTGCCGAGGCTCTTTATGAGCTGAATGAGGCTGCGTTAGTCGAACATTTTGAAAAATACAAGAAGTTCTTTGCCAGAACACTGAGCGAGGAAAACTCTTATGGCTTCGGATACAAACTGCCTGACAGAGTTCAGCTTGAATATATCGTGTGCCAGCTCGATGATGTTTCGAAAATAGTAACGCTACCTACAAATCAGGAGAAGGAGCAATATTATCAGAGGAGCATAAAACAATTCAAAGAGTCAGTTCCATCGGACCCTAACGACCCAAATTCGCTGCGAATAGAACGAACTAAAAGTTATGCAGAAGTGGCAAGCTTTATTGCAGACGGGCTTTTGCAGAACAAGATAAATTCCCAGGCAGAGAAGATACTACAGGAGGCTAAGGCACTCACCTCCGCGGAATCTTATGAAAGCAAGGAGGGTGATGATTATACATCTGTCGCTGAACAATTGGGCAAAAAGTACAAAATCAAGATATACTCGGGGCAAACAGGCCTGCTTGCGGCAACAGATTTTCAGGCCGACAGGAATCTTGGAATGTTGTACCTGGAAAGTTATGGTAGAGTTCCGGTGAGTTTGCTCCAGATTGTATTTGCTATTGATGAGCTTAAAGCCAGTGACCTTGGACTCTTTAACATGCCGAGGCCGAAAATGTATGAAAGTATTGGGCCGTTAAGAGATTTATATGGAAAGATGATGGCACTTGTACGTGTAATTAAAGCTGAGCTGGCTTCTGAACCACAAAGCATAGACCAAACATTCAGTACCGAGGGGCTTATATTGGACCCGAACGAGCATCCGAAGAGTGAAAATGTTTACTCGATAAGAGAGAAAGTGAATGAGGATTTGAAGGACCTTGCCGCAATGGATACTACCAGAAGTAAAGCCGAAGAATTTGTTAAACTGGCTGGAAAAGACGGCTGGGACAGCGCGATTAATAAATTTAATGACCTTTATGGAGAGCAGGTCAAAAAAGACCCAAACGAACCTAATGTATTCCGGGTACAAATTCTTACAGACTTGCAGAGGGTTTCGAATGCGACATTACAAACATTGGCCGTTCAAAGGGCTGGCAACCTGTCGGCGCGGTTGGTAATGAACGAAAATGCAAAACAATTTATGGATAGGCTGTATTCGCTTGTGCCGCAGGATAGCAACACTGTTAATACCGCCGGCTTAATTATGGAGTTTAAGCCAGATAGGAGCTTTTATATTATCAAAGATATTTCGGTTAAACGTCTTGACCGGGCAGAATACGAAAAAATCAAAACGCGGCGGTTATATAGTGAGGACCATATCCAAACACAGAGCATGGCGGCAGAGTTTTTCAATCCTGAAAACATATTAGAACGTATGAATTTTAGATGGGGTAAGAATCATGAAGAAACGACGGATACCAATACACTGCCGCAGTCAAAGGAGCCATTTTAATGCCACGGTATTCGAAAGAAAATAAGGCGATATTTTTGTTGGTTGTTGGACTGCTGGGCTGGGTTGTGCCGGGTGCGGGCTATTTTGTGCTTGGAGAAAAAAAACGGGCCATAATTGTATTCACCGCTATCATCTTGACTTTTTGTTTAGGATTATATATCGGCTCGATAGGTGTGATTGACTTATTTGGAACATCAGCAATCTATGTAAAAGTGGCACAAGTTATGAATCCGCCGGTAGCGATAGTCTTGGGGCATTATACCGTGGGTGGTAATTATCCCGTTTACGGCTGGCCAAACGAAATTGGACAGGTATACACAATGATATCCGGCTTGCTTAACCTTCTGTGTATTGTCAACGCTGTTTACTTGGCTCATTTGTACAGAACGGAAATGGCTGGAGGTTAAATGTCGATAATTACAGTTTTTGTGATGGCGAGCTTTACCGTGCCGGAAAAGATTGGTGCAGAGCCGCAGTCTATGTTGTGGCTGCTGCCATTAGCGGCTGCGATAGCTGTTGTCTATAAGGTAACAAAGCTGCCGACGATTACGGCCGGCAATTTTATTAAAGAGGCAGCAATATTATTCGGCTCAATTGTTGTTTTCATAATCGCAGTTGCATTGGTCTTATACGCTTCGGCCTGGCTAATTACAGAGTGATTGCAGGATTACTTAATCCGCTTATGGCGGGCTCATCCCTGTTAGAAATAATTTTTCCAGCGGAGGAGCTTTCTCCGTAAGGAGTCCCTAGGACTAACTGGGTTTACTCGTTGTTCTCCGGCGAGTTGTCTTTAAGCACATCTAATTCAACGAGGGCATTGAATGCGGCTTTTTGCTCCGCCTCCTTCTTATTTGTCCCCCAGGCACTTGGAAAATGACGCTCTGCGATAATTACTTCCAGCTCAAAACATTTATTATGGTCGGGCCCTTTTTCATCGAGCAGTGCATAAACAGGTACGGTGTTAAACTGCTCCTGGGTATATTGCTGCAATAGGGATTTGAAATTGCCGTGAGCTTGTTCTGCGCTGGCTTGCTCAATAAATGCGCTAAATGTTCTTATGATAAAATTTTTCGCGGCAACATGACCGCCATCAATACAAATCGCAGCTATAATAGCTTCCAATAAACCAGCAGCGAGAGAGCCTGACAAAGCCTTGCTGGAAACCATGCCTTTACCAACTTTTAGAAATTGCTGCAATCCAAGACCATTGGTAACCTGGGCGCACGTTTCCCGAGAAACAAGCATACTCTTTATTTTCGTCAAGTCTCCTTCAAGATAATCCGGGAACCGTTCGAAGAGGATTTGACAAATCACCATACCTAAAATGGCGTCGCCGAGAAACTCCAGACGTTCATTACTTAACAGGCGATTATCAACAGCGGAAGAGTGCGTGAATGCCTGAGCTAAAAAAGTGCTGTTTGAGAATTTATGACCTGTTATCTGCTCGATTTCTTGTAAAACTTCTTCCTTCATTTGATTTTGTCCCGATTTCACAAAAACTCTGTGAGCAGATTACGAATATCGCTGTTTTTACAGTGGTCTTCATAACCGGCTCAACAAAAACAAAATAGTATCATCCAAAAATATCCGGCTGTCAAGCCTTTTAGTCAGGTGGCCGATTTTTGCAACAAGTCGCAAGGTAAAAGCCCGACTTATCGGCTAATTAATCATTTGCAGGCTTGCTAAGGCGACAAATTTGTCATCAGCAATTTCGAAAATTCCGTCGAGACCGGTTATTGTGAAGATGCCCCTTGTTGCAGGTGCAACGCTGCAGAAAACAAGGCGATGACCACAGTCAGCTAATAGTTTGCGCAACTTCAGTAGCTTTGAAAGACTCGAAGAAGTTACGATATCGACCCGGGAAAAATCGATTACCACGTCGCAGTCACCTCTATCACGCGCGATTTCGGTAATGGTGTTGAGCTCGTCGCCTATTTCTGGTTCCTGCGGCATGTCCACAAGAATGATATCTTCAGACCAATTTTGAATCCCCATTTTAGATTCTCCTTTTTAACTCAAAATAGTTTTTCCAGGCTCTAAGCATTTATCGACAAAAGTTTTAGCCAAGTTAATTGTGGAAACTACACTTTTTTCAGATTTTTTTCCTATTTGATAAAAATCTCTGCGAATAATTGGAGGTTTTTCTGACATTTTGGCTGTCAAAGCAAAAATCCAACGATTCCCGGACCTAAACAACAGATTAGGCAAGGTTTGCCATTCACCATGGATTTGGGACGATTTTGAGCAAAGAATGGCCCGGTCACTAATTAATTTCGCCAACCATTTCATATCCGGCGAAAATTATTTTGACAAATCCGCTAATTTGCCCAACAATGTGCTCAGAAGGCGGTTAAACTATCACTTGTGTAGGTTTTGCGAAGAAGAGGCGCTGTTGAGTAAAGGGGGTCATAATATATCTAACCAGCCTCCTCAGCGCGCTTGGCTTACTTGATGACAATTCGATGGCTTAGTATTAAGAATCTTAATTTTGTTTGTTTATAGTAACCATTGTTTGGATTATATATAAATGGTTTTGAAAGGAATCAGAAGGACGCTGGCTTTTTAACAATATTCGGTTAGCCGATTATTTTATATGTTAAGAACATATGCAACATTTATATCTCTGTTTCGTTCGGCCGCTGATATTGTAATTATTGGTTGCGCCTGGATAGCTGTTTACCATCTTCGATTTTATTCGGGGATATTGAGCGTTACCAAGGGAGTACCAGATTTTAAAGAGCATTTGATTTTAGGGTTGCCAATAATATGCATCTGCTATTTTAGCTGTTCGTTGAGGGGACTTTATAAGCCCAAGCGGATACAGAGTATGTTTCAACAGCTTATAGAGATTCTTGAAGCCAGCATTCTTAGCGGATTATTTATGTTGGCGTTCCTCTATTATACCCAGAGCCAGCCTTATTCACGTAAATTATTGGTGCTTTTTGTTGCTATGTTATTTGCTGGATTGGTTTTTTCGCACTTGTTTACGATAGCCATAATGCGAAATTTGCGAAGAAAAGGGTATAATCTCCGTTACTACGCGGTTATAGGGGCAGGAAAGAAAGGGCAGCAGCTTGTTCGGGATATCGAGCAGATTGGGTGGTTCGGACTAAAGTGCAGGTTTTTTGTGGATAATAATCCAAATCGTATTGGTACCGAGCTGCTGGGGGTGCCTGTATATGGCCCAGTTGAAAAATTGACTGAATTAGCCAATGCCGAACATATAGATGAGATATATCTGGCTCTTGGTGGGGCTGAAGCTCAGGTAGTCTATTCAATTCTGGAACATTTACAATCGATAGGCATCACGATTCGCATCATTCCGGATTGGGGCAATCTTATATCAATAAGTGATGCAAGAGCGGTGCCGGTTGGTTCACAATTACTATTTTCTGCAGCAGATTCGCCATTGAGCAGCTATAACATCATACTCAAGGAAATTTTTGACCGCATAGTCGGTCTAATACTGCTATTAGCATGTGCTATTCCTATGGTAATAATTGCCGTGCTGATTAAGCTGACTTCCAAGGGGCCGGTTTTTTATGAGCAAATAAGGGTCGGGATGGACCAGAAAGAATTTAATATGCTGAAGTTTCGGACGATGACGGTTGATGCAGAGAAGGAAAATGGACCACAATGGGCTAAGCCTTATGACCCCAGGCGCACACGAATTGGTGCGTGGCTGCGGGGTGCAAGTCTTGATGAACTGCCTCAGCTCATAAATGTAGTAAAGGGGGAAATGAGTCTGGTTGGGCCGAGGCCCGAACGGCCTCTCTTTGTAAAACGGTTCTCTAAAGAATACAAAAAGTATATACTTAGGTATAAGCTCAAAGCAGGGATGACCGGATGGGCGCAAATACATAGCTTCCGCGGTGATACTTCTCTGAAAAAAAGGTTGCAGTATGATTTATATTACATTAGAAACTGGTCCTTTAGGCTCGACCTGTGGATTTTGCTGCAGACACCCTGGCAGATTATAAAAAGTAAAAATGCGTATTAAAATGACTTCTGAGCAGTCTGGCAAAAGTAGGGATATTCTTTACACCTTAATCCTGCTGACGATTGCACTGTGTGTTGGTGCATATCTTATTAGTACAACTGTTATTATCGCAAAAGATAGCGTAACTTTTATAGAGTATGCTAAAGACCTCCGTGCATCTCCCGTAAACACAATGCTCAACCATGACCAGCACCCGGGTTATCCATTCTTGATTCTCACAACATACAGAATAGCAAAAGTTGCATATGATGACCTGTCGTTGTGGGGCTGGATTTATTCCGCTCAAATTGCAGCACTGATATTCCGGTTGCTTGCAGTAGCAATATTTTATTTCATTGGTAAAGAAATTGTAGGGCCGAGATTTAGCTTCCTGGCTATCTTAATCCTTATCTTATTGCCTCGACCAGCTGAATATGGAAGTGATGCTCTCAGTGATTGGCCGCATATTTTCTTTTTGTCAATCGGTTTTCTGCTGTTGATACGCGGCGCAATAGACAGAAGATGGTGGCTGTTTGGTTTTGCAGGTCTGACTGCCGGCCTGGGATATCTTATTCGGCCTGAGTGTGCTCAATTGGTTGTGTATGGTTTTTTGTGGTTGGGGCTGCAGCTTTTTGGGGCACAACGTGTTATAAGCAGACGCAAGGCGGTGTTTGCACTGGCTTTGCTGCTTGTTGGTTTTTTGGTTTCGGCTGGACCATATATGAGATTGAAGGGGGCGGTATTTCCTAAAAAGCAGATGAGTTGGTTTGCTCTGGCTCCACAGCCCTGTACAGATTATGAGCAACGAACACAAATCTACCCCAATACTGTATATGTTGCCGGCTTTGGCTCATCAGACTTTGTAAAGGGCTTTGATGTATTGCTGGAAAATGTTGGTGATACACTGATGTGGTTTTTTGTGCCGGTTTTATTAATAGGTATGTATAGGTATTTTAGAGAGAGGGGCTGGAGCAGACCGGAGAAGTTTTTTATAACGGCATTTATTGCCTTGAATATACTTTTAATGATATGGCTATCCTGCAAATACGGCTACATAAGCCAAAGACATGTTTTGCCGTTGGTGGCCTTTACAATTTTCTATGTGCCGCTTGGATTACAAACACTTGGAAATTGGCTAAGTGCTGGATTTTCCAAAAGCCGGTGGGAAGCCGGGCAAAATCCGCAGTTATGGTTTTTTATTTTAGTTACAACGGGGTTAGCCATATGTGCTCCCAAATTACTCACACCCATACGTAAGGCAAAACAAAATTATCAGGATGCCGCACAATGGCTTGCAAAGAATACTGAGACTAAAGATATTATAGCTGTTACTGACCCTCGTATTAGTTTTTATTCCGGCCGTAGAGGTATTGAATATGATGGCCAAACTGTTCCCAGAGAAGCCGGATATGTAGTAAAAGTAGTCAAAAGTGAAAAAGATATGCCGATAGATGAAAAGACGCTGCAAATCCAAAAGTTTTTTGAGGATAACAGCGGGAAGTCTAAAGTTATTATATATAGACAAACACAATAGTCTAAGCTCAATAGGTTCGACAAGCTCACTACTTAGTCGGTAGGATGGGCTGTTTCAGTAATGACGGATTGAATATAGTTTTGCATCGAGTGCTTGTAGATAGGGCGGTTAAATCTTAAGGCATTATCGCGACATTTCTGAGGAAGGAACCGGCTTTTTACTTTCTCAAATAGTAAAATTGCCTCCCATAGAGCTTTTGGGCTTTGTTCGTAAAAGAATATTCCGGTAGTATTGTTTTGAGCGTTTTGCCCCGCCTTCGCTGAAGCTTCGGCGGGTAAACTTTGGTCTAACCCTACTATTGTTTCTAATGCTCCGCCCTTACCGAAAGCGATAACGGGTTTGCCGCAAGCCTGTGCTTCCAAGGGCACAATGCCGAAGTCTTCCTCGCCGGGAAAAATCAGGGCTTGGCATTTTTCCATATACCTGGCAACTTCATCGTCGTCAGCATTATCTATAAAAGAGACATTGGCTGATGCTATACTCTTGAGGCGAGGTAGCTCAGGACCGTTTCCTATGATTACAAGCTTCTTGTTTTTGGAGCTGAAGGCCTGAACTGCAATATCTATTCGTTTATAAGGCACCAGTGCAGAAACAATAAGGTAGTAGCCATCATTGTCATCGGAAATGGTAAATCGAGCACATTCAACCGGAGGATAAATAACTACGGAATTCCTGTTATAGGCCTGCCTTATTCGATTTTGAACGTTTCTGCTGGGAGTGATAAAGTGTGTAACTCTATTTGATGTCTTTCTATCCCAATTTCTTATGCAGTCGAGGAGACTATCGACTGCCTTTTTTTTAAGGCAGCTAAACCCTTTTAGATATTCGCTCCGCATATGCCAGGCATAACGCATCGGTGTATGGCAGTAGCAGATATGTGGTATGCTCGATGGAGCCTTGACAGATTTCGCCACGCAGTGGCTGAAGCTCAAGACACAATCATATCCGCTCAAGTTAAATTGTTGTATGGCGTGTGGGAATATCGGCAGGTATCTTCGGAATTTTTTTATATTACCGGGGAGCCGTTGGATATATGAAGTGTGGATTTTGTGTGACTCTATTGTTTTCGATACAGAGCCCGGGAAGTGCACTAATGTAAAAATGTCAGCATCCGGATATAACTCGCATACAGCTTCCAGACACCGCTCTCCGCCACGCATTTTGGTTAACCAGTCACAAACAAGGGCTATTTTCACTTATCTGCTCTTGCTTCTCCTCGCTATTTGAGTTCCTTATACCAGTCGTATGTTAAACTTAGACCTTTTTTTAGCCCTATATTAGGCCTCCAGCCAAGTGCCTTTATTCTACTTGAATCCAGAAATCTTCTTGGGTTTCCATCCGGCCTGGTTGTATCGTAAATTGTTTTTCCCTTAAAACCTGTTATTTGTCTGATTAACCCGGCCAGTTCTTTTATTGATGTTTCAACGCTTGTGCCGGCGTTAATGATTTCACTGGAATTGTAATTTTTCATAAGAAAAAGACATGCATCTGCCAGGTCATCAACGTATAAAAAATCTCTCCTGGGCCTGCCACTGCCCCAGATTGTAACAGCTTTCCGGTCTTTTATTTTTGCTTCATGAAATTTTTTAATAAGGGAAGAAAGCACGTGGGCATTTTCATCAAAATGGTCATTTATGCCATAAATATTGGCGGCAATAACAGATATAGAATTTGTTCCGTATTGTCGATTATAGGCCTGACACATCTTAATGCCAGCCAGTTTCGCTGCCGCAAAGGCCTCATTTGTCGATTCAATAGGACCTGTTAAGAGATATTCTTCTTTTATTGGTTGTTTGCAGATTTTTGGATAGACGCAGGAGCTGGCCAAAAAAAGAAGTTTTTTAACGCCATATTTACAGGATAAATCAATCACATTTGTTTGTATCATAAGATTTTGATAAATGAATTCGGCCGGATAAGCATTGTTGGCATAGATGCCGCCGACTTTTGCCGCGGCCAAAAATACATATTCAGGTTTTTCTTTTACAAAAAGTTTTTCTGTTTTTTTCTTATCTACCAAATCCAATTCTTTGTGAGTTCTAGTTATGATATCTTTGTAGCCTTGCAATTTCAGCTTTCTCACAATAGCAGAGCCGACAAGGCCTTTATGGCCGGCTACGTATATTGAAGAATTTTTTTTCATGTTTATTTTGTATGTTGTTCCATGAACGTTTCTACTGTATCAACCAGATAGTCAATATGTTCGTCGCCTAAGTCCTGATGTACTCCGATATGTAAGCCATTATTACCAATATATTCGGCGTTCGGGAAATCCCCTAATTTATAATCCAGGAAGGAAAACCCGGGACATTGCGTAGGCATCGAAGTAAATAAATCTCTTGTATCGATACCGTTTTTGTCCAGGTAGTCAACCAATTGGTCCCTGCTGAACGGGGACCCTTCCCTGACAATCATGGGAAAGGCGTGTGGACCAATCTTTTCATCATCCTGCTCAGGAATAGTGGCAATATACTCACTAAATCTGTTAAATCTTTCTATCATCGTGAGTAAATTATGTCTTCTTTTATCAATAATATTCTTATATATTTTAAGACTTCCAATACCAACAGCTGCTTCTATCTCATTCATTTTGCAGGAGAAGCCGATTCTTTCAAAAATAAATCTGATATCTTTGCCATATTTGAATCTTTTTTGACAATAGCCGGAAGTGGTGTTTACAACGCATATTTTACATTTACATGCGCGGCCGTGAGACCTTAATGACCTTAGTATTTCAGCGAAGTCTTCTCTGTTTGTAGTGACAACACCTCCTTCAATAGTAGTAATAATATGCGCCAGATATAAGCTATAAGCTGCCATATCACTTGTTGTGCCGACATTTTTTCCTTTATAAAAGCCGCCGTGCGCTTCGGCTGCATCCTCAATAACAAATAAATTGTATTTTTTAGCGATTTTATTTATCTCATCCATTTTTGCGGGCTTACCCATGAGATGGACAGGCATTATTGCTTTAGTTTTTTCGGTTACCGTTTTTTCTATCTGTTTTGGGTCGATGTTTAGAGTTTGCCGCTCTATATCTACAAATACCGGCTTAAATCCTGCCTGTAGAACTGAATTTCCTGTGGCGACAAACGATAACGCCGGAACAATAATCTCATCGCCTCGCTGAGCTCCGAAATCGTATAAAACTGCCAGAGCTAAGGCATCAGCGTCTGTTCCACTGCTTAAAGCGACCGCCTCTTTAGCTCCTGTCAATTTGGCGAACTGTTCTTCAAATTCCCGAACGTATTTCCCGCTGGAAACCCGTCCGGCATCTAAAATTTTGTTGATTAGGTCCCTGGACTCTTCTGTTATTGATATTGTTCCGAATGGTATCTCCATCTTCGTCTTCATTTTCATCGTCATGCTCCTAATGTCTGCTGGTTATTTTTTCCTTTACGGTGGTGGATGATTGGATGTGAAAGGCTGCTTCATCCGAGCAGAGAGAAAAGCCGTCCTCGGAAAGCTGTTTTTCTAAGTCACATTCTATCTGCTTTTTTAGCCTCGGCGGTAAATTCTTTAGGTTTGTAGAATTGATTGTGTCTTTTTCTGCGGTTTTTTGGTCATAGTGATAAAGACTGGCCTGGGGTGAATAAATAACCTTTTTGCCCAACTTTCGTATTTTAAGGCATAAATCTATGTGCTCTAATCCAATAAGATTTTCATCAAATCCGTTCACTTGTAAAAAAATATCCTTTTTTACAAGCATGCCGGGTATTTTAACGGCCTGGAATTCTCTTATCTTATCAACAGCAGGATGAACTGGAGAGAGTCCCGCGTAGATACAGGTATCTCTTATGGTTCCATTATCCTGGAAAAAGCTTACACCGATATGTTCTACCCTGCCATTGCGTGGATTTAACCATTTCGAGCCGACGATAGCAATCTCCTGGTCTTTTGCAGATTCCGTTAATGCCTCAAGCCAACCTCCTCTGGGAAGACATTTATCATCAAGAAAAACGAGGTAATCGCCCTTTGCGATTGCAGCGCCTTTGTTAAAAGCTTTAGCAGTATTTGCATCATTGCAGGAAAGTATTATTGCTTTATCTCTTAATTTCTTCGGAAGTGATGAGATACCCTTTGTCGAATCATCAGAAATAATAACGATTTCGAAGTCTAATTGTTTAGATTTATTATCGCAAATAATGTCTTCTAAGCAGGCGGCGGTATGTTGTGGCAGATTATTAGAGGGATGAATTATAATAGAAACAAGCGGTGGCGGTGACTTAGGTGTCTTCCTGGCGGATGATTCGATATATTGAGCCATCTTAAATGCAGTTTGCTGGCGTTGCTCTGCGAGAGAGAGAAACGATAATTGGTCATTTGTACGGTTTGCGTTAAAAAAATTTCCTTCATATGATGATAATGTAACACCATAATGCATATGTTCAAGTATGACATTGGGTAAATAAACAAGCCTTTCATGTCCAAGCCGAGATAATCGTTTGAAAGTATCAAATATATGTGAATCTATGCAGTGGCTTTTGTATTTTGCGGGGCATATATTATCCATTAGATTACATGCGGTGCGTGAAAGTATAGGAAATGAAGATAACCTCCTGCCGTAATAAAGGTCATTGCAATAAACAAGCGCCAAATCATCGGGAAAACGGGAAAAAACTTCTAATACTTTGATATCCCAGTTTTTTGTGCGAAATATTACATCGTCATTTACTAATATTATATAACGTGCCGTGCTTTTACTGTAACAATTCCTAATAATACTGCCCATGCCTCTTTGTGTTGCTATAATTTTTTTGATGGCAAGCAGGGCATGGGAAATTTTATGACTTTCTGGGTCATCTTCGTCTATGCATAAGATGATTTCCAGCAAATCAAGATTAGCAGTAGTTTCTAATATGCTGCTGAATAATCTTTTAACTAAATCAGGACGGCTTCGTGTCGGCAATATCAAAGAGAAATTCTTTACCATCAGGCATACTTTCTACTAATTTTATATTTTAACACTTCTTTGATATGTTCAACAGCATCCGTACCAAATTTCTCGCCTATCATGCGCATATAGCCAGGGCTGCCATGATATTGCTCAAAGGCTTTGTCACGAAAACGTAGAATCTCCGAACTTGATAGATACTTAGTTGATAAAGGCAGAGTTTCCTCGCCAAATTGTGAATAGCAGAGCCAGTCCTTAGGTAAATTAGCTCCTTGCTGCACCATATCTTTATATAATTGAGAGCCGGGATAAGCCATGGCTACATAGAAGTTTGTATATTCGCAATTCAAATCCGTCGCCATGTCCAGGGTTTCCTGCATGGTCTGTGCATTATCGTCAGGAAGGCCGAATATAAAGTTTGCGACAATATGGATGCCTGCCTTATGCGTCATCTCGATAGCTTCTTTTATTGTATCCTGGTTGAACCTGCCTTTGGTAACTCCATCGCGAACTTTCTTACTGGCAGACTCAATACCAAAAGCGAGCCAGTTTATCCCTGCCTTCTTCATCTTTTTTAATAATCTTTCATTTATGGTATCTATCCTTGTGTAGGCCCATATATTTAAGTCATAACCGCGTTGAATAAGCAAATCGCAGATTTTTATCACCCAGCTCTCTTTTAGAACAAATATCTCATCTGCAAATTTGATATTCTTAACTTTGTATTTCTTCACAAGCAGGTCTATCTCCTCAATAACTTTTTCAGGACTGCGAAAACGAACACCTGGTTTGCCATTATAATTTGCCTTTATATTACAAAACGCGCAATTAAAGGGACATCCAAAGCTTGTATATAAGACCGCATAAGGCTGTCTTTCATCTAAATTTTTAAAACAATGCCAGTTATGGGCTCTATATTTATTCATGGGCAACATGTCCCACGCAACAAAGGGTAGTTCATCGATATCTTTAACCAGGGCACCCCATTTATTTGAGACCACTTTGCCGTTACTTTTGTACCAAAGGCCAGCTATATTATAATTTTTTGTATTACTATTCGAATTCAGCTCTTCCAAAAGTTTAACTACGGTATAAAAACATTCTCCCTTGAATATAAAATCCGCTTTCTCTTCGTTAAGTGTTTTTTCTGCAAGAGCAGAGGGATGTATTCCATAAAGTGCTGTGTTAATATGTGGTAATTTACTTTTGATGGTATTCAAAAGTCTGCCGGCAGATACCATCTTGGGGGTGGAAGAAGCGGAGGGATTTGAGCCAACAGCACCAATAGCTGTTAAGGTGGGGCTATATTCGACAATCTTATCAACTACGTATTCATCAGAATAATTTTCTGCCTCGGCATCAATTACCTTAACTGAAAATCCCTTCTCATGAACAAACGCTGCTATTAACCCTGCCCACACAGGAGGTTCGATTGCTGAAATAGACAATCTAAGGTCTCCATACACCTTTTTATCGCCGCCCGGGTTGATTAATAAAAGGTCAATATTTTTTCCCATGAGGAAGGTTTCTATTTTTTAAGAGTGTTAAAATCTTTTAGTAACTGTTTTGCTTGTATATATCTTTCCGGGGTGCCTATGTCAATAAAGAACCCATTTGCTGAATATCCGTAGAATTCTCGGTCAACAATCTTCGGGAAAAAATCATATTCAAGAGAAAATTTCTTGTTGTTTGGCATCAAAGATAAAACCTCACTATTGAAAAGGTAGATTCCTGCGTTAATCAGGCTGTCCCGGCCCGCTTTTTCTTTTTCGCTAAACCTGACAATTCTATTTGAACTATCTATTTCTATCGAACCGTAATCTTTTGAATCCTTGGCATTAATCAAGGCAATTGACAACAGAGCTTTTCTACTTATATGAAAATCAATAAATCTGCGCAGGTCAATATCAAAAAACGAATCACCATTTAATACTAAAAACGGACTGCTTTGAATCAATGCCTCTGCGTTTTTAACTGCTCCTCCGGTCCCCAGGAGCTTCTTTTCTTTTATTGTCAATATCTCTACTTTGCTTTTCTTGCTTTTATAATATTCTTGAATTGTTTCAGCCTTATAACCTGTGCAAAGAATAAATCGTTTAAATCCAAAAGTAGAAATGTGCTCTATTAGTATATCAATAAAAGGACGCTTATCTATCTCGGCCATGGGTTTAGGCTTGTCGTCAACGACGGTCTTTAACCTTGTTCCCATACCGCCGCACAGGATAACCACATCCACCTGCTCAGCGCCATAAACGCTCATTTTATTATCTGTTCCTCTATGTGTTTGTTAGCCGAATTAGACCTTTACCCGCCTTCGCAGAAAGCCACGAGCTTTGTCCGTGGATGAATGCGAAAAGGGTATCCGCCGTAGCTGCCTACTTCGCCGTAGTAGCCTGCGGCTACGAAGGCTGAATTAGCGTAGGCGGATGTGCTTCGGCGGGTTCCGCCGAAGGGAGAGGTTCCATGGGCTTTGCCCGTGGGGCTCCACTTTCGAGTAATTACTGTCGAACCTTGCCTGTTTTTATAAGTGTGCCTCTGGATTTTTTGACCTCGACAATTTTAGTTTTTGTTTTTCCTTGTGCTTTTATTGGCCCGCTAACAGTAACTAGTTGAGTCTCAATATCACTAACAGGCTCGTAAGAGACAGTGTGAAAAATAATTTCACTGCCTGCGTTTTCAAATTTAAATGGGACATGCAAGACATTTTTTAGTGATTTTTTCACCCTTGATTGTTTATCAGGCTCTACAAATAGTATCATAAAACCGCCTCCGCCGGCACCTAATAACTTACCGCCTATGGCACCAGCCTTGTAAGCAGCATTGTAAATATCATCAATCTCAGGGGTAGATATCTTATCAGTAAGACTTCGCTTAATCTTCCAGGATTCATGCAGTAATCTGCCGAAATCTTTAATGTCTCTATTTTCAGCAAGAATTTTTAATGCCTCATCTACCATACTACACATGGAAGCCAGCTCTGGTTTCTTCCTGTGTGTATTTTTAATCTGGCTCTTTGCAATCTTAGAAGCAATTCTGGAAAATCCTGTAAAAATAAGCATTATATGATTTTGTAGCTCCTCCAACCTGTCGCGATTCATTATAACCGGAGTCAGCTTAAAATCATCATCGCCGCTAAAACATATTTTCTTAAAACCGCCACAAGCCGCCAGAATCTGGTCTTGTGAACCTACGTGCTCCTTAAGAACGTCACGTTCGATATGGATGGCTTCATTTGCCAATCGCAAACTCGTGGGCATCACTCCTTTTAGGGCATAAAGACTATGCAACAGACCGACGGTAAAAGAAGAGCTTGAACCCAACCCTGTTCTTGCGGGCAAATCTCCATCATGGTGTATTTCTACTCCATTCTCAATTCCCATGTATTCGAGCGTTGCTCTTACAGAAGGGTGCCTGATTTGGGAAATATTTTCCACATTTTCCACTTTTGAGTAGACAATCCTGTGATTATGCCTAAAAAAGGGTGGCAAGTACCTGCACGTGATATAGCAGTATTTGTCTATGGTTGTTGCCAATACTGCACCGCCATTTTCTTTATACCAGACAGGATAGTCTGTCCCGCCGCCGAAAAATGAGATGCGGTAAGGAGTTTTGCTGATAATCATTTTATTGTACCCCCAATATCAATATTAGATGTTTGCGTACTGATTTCTTTTTATAATTTGATACGCTTTTAGTAACTCCGTTATGCCGTATTGCAGGCTGAAATCAGGATTAAACCCTTTCGACTCTATCTTTTTATTGCTTACAATATAATCCCTTTTATCAGGGTCTTTTCCAATTTCCGATTCGATAATATGAAATTCCGGAACTTGTTTTTTTATCTCTTCGCATAACCCTCGTTTACTTATATTGCAGTCGCTTAAACCAACATTATACGGTTGGTCCTTCATATTTTCAAAATTATCTATGCAGTGAATAAAAACTCTGGCGATATCACGAATATGGATATAATTTCTCTTAAAATGAGCCTCGAAGAGGACAATGAAACGGTCATAGACGGCTCTGTAAGTAAAATCGTTGACTAAAAGGTCGAGGCGCATTCGCGGACTTACTCCGAATACCGTGGCTAACCTTAATGTGATACAATTACCAGAGCTTAGTATGGATTTCTCTGCCTCTACTTTTAATTGTCCGTATAAGGAAATCGGGTTTAGAGGGGTATTCTCATCGCAGAATTTATCTTTCTGCCCTATGCCGTATCCGCTGTTAGTTGTTGGGAAAATTATCCTTTGCCCTTTACTACGCAATTCCAAAATCATGTTTATCGCATCCAGATTTGTTGTCCTGGCTGCAATAGGGTCCCTGGTACAGAGTGGAGCCCCTGTTAAACACGCTAAGGGAAAGATAACCTCGACTTTTTTTAAACATCTTGAAATTAGTTCCTTATCACGGGCATCCCCGCGGATAATCGTTAATTTCTCCTGAAAACAACAATTCAATAAGGACGATTGATTGTACATAAAATTATCCAAGGCAGTTACTTCATGGCCCTTTTTAAGCAGTTCAGGGACTACAACGGAACCAAGGTAACCAGCCGCACCAGTAACCAAAATTCTCACTTAACAATCTCCTTCGCAGTATTAATAATATCTTCTACGCCCGGATAAAACGCTTGCTCTAAAACATAACTACTTGGCGTGGGAACATCCGGCCAACCTATCCGTTTGATAGGAGCCTTTAGATATTTAAAACCCTTTTCTGCCACTATTGCTGCAATCTCAGAGGCAACTCCACCTGTCACCCAATCTGTATCAGCAATAATTAAACGGCCCGTTTTTCTTACAGAATTCAGGATGATATCTTCATCAAGGGGCTTTAATGTTCGCGGGTCTATAATCTCGGCATCACATCCATTTTCTTGTAGTTTTTCAGCGGCCCGCAGGGCTTCTATAACCATATAGGATATACCAACGATAGTAACATCTTTGCCCTGCCTGCGCACAATGCCTTTACCAAGTGGTATAGAATACAACTCCTCTGGTACATGACCTGAGTGTTTAAAAAGCCAGCGGTATTTTATAAAAATCACAGGATTGTTATCAGCGATACTGCTGATTAATAAACCTTTTGCGTCATAAGCCGTGCTGGGCATAACAAGCTTTAAGCCAGGTATGTGCATAAATAAACCGTGAAGTGCCTGGGAATGTTGGGCTGCTGAGCCCCATCCTCTTCCTATAACTGCCATGATAACCAGCGGAACTTTAGCATTGCCTCCAAACATATAACTCAATTTTGACGCATGGTTTGCAATCTGATCCATCGCTAACAATAAAAAGTCCGGACGGTTATGCAAATAAACAGGGCGCATCCCTACTAATGCTGCACCAACAGCTATTCCGGTAAGAGCGTTTTCCGATAGAGGTGTATCGAAGACCCTGTCTCTGCCATGTTTCTTATCCAGGTCCAGAGTTGTCCCAAACATACCAAGAGGGTCATCCACGCCCTGCCCCATAACGAATACGTTCTTATCCCTGGCCAGTGCCTGGTCAAGACCCTCCCTTATAGCTTCGGGAAACGTAAGCTTTCTTACATCTTGGCCGGCGTGTGCATCATAGCCGGGTACTTGTTTTTCAATTAGAATCTTTGTCCAGGGCATTATTATTTAACTATAGAGATATTTTGTAAGTTCTTCCTTTTTCGGCAAAGGACTTTTTTGTGCAAAATCGAAGGCCTCGTCAATCTCCGTATCTATGTCCTTATTAATTTGATTTATCTTTTCTTCTGTTAAAATCGTTTCGTTTATAAGAACTTTTTTGAAATCTTTAAGTGGGCAACACTTCATCCACTCGTTCCATTCATCTGATTTTCTGTACTTAGCTTTTAAACTGTCTCCTGGACCGGCATGTCCTCGCCACCGATAGGCGCGACATTCGATAAAGGCGGGTCCTTTTCCTGAACGAGCCACACAAATTGCTTCTTTTGACTTTTTATAGGCATCTATAACATCTCTGCCATCAACATTATATGCAGGAATATTAAAAGCTTTAGGACGCGTTGTAATATCCGTATTGGCTTGCCTTGCACTCTGATGAGAATAAACGGAATAAAAATTATTTTCGCAGACAAAGACAACCGGCAGTTTTTTTAACGCTGCAAAATTCATGCTCTCATATAGTACTCCCTCTTCAGAAGCAGCGTCGCCGAAAAATGCTACGGAAACTCTTTTGTCATTTTTTAAAGCAGAGGCCATTGCGGCGCCTACGGCAAGAGGGATACCTCCACCGACAATAGAAGATGAGCCCAATAATCCAACCGAAGTGTCAACTAAATGCATGGAGCCACCTCTGCCTCGTGAGCACCCTGTTTCTTTGCAGTACAACTCGGCGACCATTGCCTTTAGGTCTCCCCCCTTGGCGATGTAATGACCGTGGCCGCGGTGATTACTAAAGACATAATCGTCCCTTTCTAAGTTTTCACAGACCCCTGCAGCAATCGCCTCTTGGCCTATACATAAGTGTACAGGAGTTTTCATTTCATCTTCATGATAGAGTTGCTCGATTCTGAGCTGGACTTTTCTGATTTTAGAAACGATTATATAGAGGTTTAACAGAGTATGTTTGTCAATTCCCGTTGTTTTCATTGGCTAAAACGTTTTCGCAAGGTTATTGCAGTTTAACAATATTTTCCTCTTCGATACCTATTCCTTTAAGTTCAGCAGCTTTTTCTAAAACGCTGATGAAAGAAGCTATTATAATTTTTCCACTATATTCCCGCAAGGATTGTAATGGAAGAATCTCAAATCCCAAATACTCGCTACCCACATTAGATTTGTCATATATATTTGATATTTTAAGAGACATTTTCTTTGTAAGTATATATAAAATCCTTGTGGTGAATCCGGTTCCGTAAACAGCAACCTCTTTTACTCTCCCCGGACCTAATCTGTTAAGGGCCTGTCTGCATATTCTTACTGTATAAATACTGTTTTTGAACATCCTCCAGGGGAAAATGAAGAGCAGTAGAAAGTTTAAAAATGCACCTTTTTGCATCGCACGGATTTCATTTCCAGGGCGTTTTACTATCTTGCTGTAAATTTGCTTAGCTATCAGTGACATGATAGCCTTGTAAAGCGTAAGGTTTACTGTAAAACATTTAAGAAAATATTCCGGCTTTTTCTTAAAACTCTTACACATACTAATATACGATGTGAAATTCTGCTTTAATCCGGATATCACTTTTCGAGGTTTCCACTTTGTCAGCTCAAGCTCTGGAATACTCTGTGAGAGCAACGAATCATACAGTACAGTTTCCCCATTTGTACGGAGTATCTTTATTGCGGGATTTTCTACCAGAGGCATTATACGGCCCGAACTTCTGACATCCAGCGCAACAGTAGACATATTTTTGCCATCATGAGGGCCGAGGTAATTATCATCGCCATCTGTGCCAGGGTGCCATACATGATAAAGAAACTCATTCTGATGCCAAATTTCTTTTTTACCTGCGTTGATAAGCCGAAATGTCATATCATATGGTCCGCAAATATGGCCAAGATAATCTATGTGCTCATCTGCACCGCCAATATCTATGAGGTCTTTGCGAAAAGCACACATACACGCACCATAATTACGCGTGTGGAGAAAATCCTCTTTGTCAAGAAGACCTATGGTTTTGCCGTTTTCCCAGTTTATGCACCCCTTACCGCTAATTTGGGATATTGATGGATAATTGAAGGGGTAAAACCTCCTGTCAATATTTTTTACCTCATCCATGTGCAAAACAATACTGGGGTTTGCCTGAAATGCTTCGATAATGGTCTCAGCAAATGTTGGACTTACAACAGCATCAGAATCACAGATAGCTACAATCTCACCTTTGCCGGCTACAATACCAACATTATACATTAGGTGTTTATGATAATAGGTATCATCCGGCATATCCATGACTATCCATTTATCAACAACCGGTGCTTTGCCAGATTTCTTGCATTCTTCTAATGCCGTCTTTATCTCTATAGGGCGTCTACCGTAATATTCTATCCAGATTATTTCGTACTGCTCTCTTGGTATCGTCTGGTTTTTCAAATACTCAAGTATGTGAAAACTCTCACGGCAGGACCAGTCAAGCAAAATGATACTCACTTTGGGCAGAACAAATCCATTATTTTCAAATACGACCTCCATACCTTTACTAATTCCTAATATTCCTTATTTTCTATGTGGAAACTTGGAAGCCTGATAAGAAGACCTTCCTAATGCGTTTCTCAAGCTCCGTGCGGTCTTCTTCTGCAAGAACTTCCTTGTGGTTCCTGTTCTTTTCTTTGGTTAAATCCACCGGCCCCAGTGACTGAGGGACACCATAAAAAAGCCCATTGTAGTCCACGATGCCATAACCTTTGTAAGTGCCTACAAGTTCCGGCGGGGACGAGATAGTCTTCCTAATACGCTTCTCAAGCTCCGTGCGGTCTTCTTCTGCAAGAAATTCTTGGCGGCTCCTGTTCTTTTTCTCGGTTAAATCCACCGGCCCCAGTGACTGAGGGACACCATAAAAAAGCCCATGGTAATCCACGATACTGTATCCTTTATAACTGCCTACGAGTTCTGGTTGTAACAAAATAGCCATTGTTATTCCCCCCATTTTCTTTGAATAGATACAATTTGCATAAATTATGTCCTTACATTCAATTTACTGTCTATCATTTTTTTTACTTCATAAATCGATTCCTCCGCAATACACCTTTTATATTCTTTCCTGTCCACTTTATTGTTATCAAAGGCACCTTCATTTTTGGAAAGGCCATAACACTTGCCATTACAGTGAATGGCTAACGCTCATTTTATCTTTATTTGACTAATCGTTAGGTAGCTGGGATCGCCACAGTTAGCTGTCATGTAGATGCGATAATAGGCATATGACGATTTATTTTTGAAGGACCAACTTTTCCATTCTCCCCCTTCCTTATAGAAGTTGTCCTTAACTTTAAGCAAATCAACCCAGCTTTTACGGCTGTTGCTCCCCTGAAGTACGAAATCTTTAGGGCCCCTTTTATGCTCTGAGCCGCCCGCGGAGTCGGGTTGGCTTTTAATTGCCAGATAGGTTATTTTTGTGGGCTTGACATATTCAATCTCTACCCATTCTGGATATTTAGGTGGAGATTGGCAGTGCCATGTGCCCCCATCAGCGATAAGACTATATGGCAGAAAATCAGGGAAAAGATTAGATGAAACATTAACCTTTTTGGGGACAACAAGGGCTTCTGGCTTTTTATTACACGATGCTGCCATAAAGACTAATAAAGCGAGAACAATATATGTAGATTTGAATGTTTTTAAATGTGACGAAAACTTCTCTTTAGACGGATCATCCTTGAGTTCTGGTTGTAACAACATAGTCATTTTTATCCCCCTTTTTTTGAATAGAATTGAAATGTTCAAATACAATTTGCATAAATTATGTTCTGACGTTCAATTTACTGCTTTGTCTATCATTTTTTTACTTCATAAATTAAGTCCTTTCAAGATAAATTGATACCATAGGTCTATTTCTCCTCAATTAAAAACTTTATAGCAAAAAAGCATATTTTGGAAGGTGATGAAATAGCTTGTCAGTGCTACCAAGGATATACTGCCAAAAAAGAAAAAATGGCGAGAAGATAAGAAAAGCAAATACAAGATTTAGTAAAATAACAAGCTTGCCCATGGTTCTTCTATATATGCATCAACTCTACACTTTTTACCCATTGACTAATGAGAAGCATTACAAACCTTGCAAAGTTTCAACTAACAAAAGCATTGCGTCCTGTACTGGCAACAACTTCCAATGCGAAAATTAAAGTGGACTTCAAGTAGTTGGCCCAGTCTGAGGGGCTTGGTTCTTTTTGTTATCTACATACTCAACAATAGCTGGCCCAGTCTGGGTGACTCGGTTCTTTTTGTTGTCTACATACTCAACAATAGGTGGCCCAGTCTGGGGGGCTCGGCTCTTTTTGTCATCTACATATTCAACAGTTTGTTTAAGCAAACTTAATTCCTGCAAAAACAGGCGATTATCTGATTCCAATATGTGTATTTTGACGGTCAGCCGATGTATAAAAACAAAGAGAATAGCAAGCAAAGCCCCGAACAATACAACAAAAGGAAACAGAACACCTGTGATGACCGCCAAAAAATTTGCAAACTGCGGAAATATTGCAAACGCACTCGGGATAATAGCCACTGCGGATAACATAAACAGGTCGTATAAATCCAGTTGACCTCGCGCTGTCTTGCGAATAATGAAAAACATATATCCGCTCGCAAAAAGGGTAATAATAATAATGGTTTTAATAGAAGCGGTAGGCATATGAATAACCTCCAATTAAAGTGACGCGATTCGCATGAACCGCGCTAAAACAATGTATCCCAACACTCGAAACATATAGCTTATTGGCTTCAGACCAACAATCGAACTATTCCCATGCACCCGCGTGCGCATTTTGACCTGAACCTCACCAACTGTAAGCCCCGCCTTAAGTGCCCATGCCAAAGAAATCGGCTCAGGAAAATCATGTGGATAATGCTTTGCGAAAAACTCGATGGCTTTACGATCCATTAAGCGCATCCCGCTTGTTGGGTCAGTAACGGCACATTGAGAAAATAATGTATTCATCACCTTAGCAATTACTCGCCCACCGAATCTACGTACCCAAGTCGAACGAAATGTATCATTCTGTAAATAGCGGCTACCTATTATGATTGAGTGAGGCATCTCTTGATAAGCCTGCAATAACTTGGAGATTTCACCAGGTTTGTGCTGACCATCACCGTCAATCTGAACACAGAAATCGAAACCTTTACTATGAGCGTATTTGATTCCCACCTGTACTGCGGCCCCTATTCCAAGATTTTTCAGCTGTTTCACAGTTGGTGAAAATTGACGGGCGACTTGGTAAGTTGCGTCTTGCGAGCCATCATCTACCACTATCGTTTCATAACCTCGCTGGCAAGCTGATATTTCCTGCAAAAGCGCAGCAATTGAACCCTGCTCGTTGTAGCAAGGAATTATAATCAAAACACGCGGCGAATTCATGATTTTCGACCTAACTTTTGGGCTATGACTAACCTCAGTATTTGCCAATAGATAAAGACTATCCGGCGAGGTAAATTCTCCATCTTGGTTTCCGGGGTGCCAATAATCGCTCGCAGACCCTGAAACCATAAGCCAAACCCGCTTTTTAACTTCTGGACAAAAAAAGTCCGGATGAGCATCTTTCTGCGGCGTGCGAACGTTTTGTAGTCGGTACGCCCCTTTGGCGAAAAGCTGATTAAGGTTGTTTTGTCGTTTAAGGAGATACTGCTTCTTGCGTGAAGCTGACTTCCTGCAAATGGTGCTAAAACAAAAACAGCAACCTCATCCAGACCTGCCTTGACTAAGCGCGAAAGATAGTCATTCGAAACTTCAAAATCCTTTTCCGTTTCATTAGGATGACCCACCAAAAAGCAGGCTTGCGTTCGAATTCCATTGGCTCGACACGCTGAGATTAATTCAATTCCGTGAGAATAGTTAAATCTCTTCCCAATAACCTGCATTAGATCCTTGCTACCAGATTCCGGACTGATTGATATATACCTACACCCAGCTTTTGTGAATAAAGGAATCTTGTCTATATGGATAGTTTCGGCTTTTGTGCCACTGACGAAATAAAATCGAATATTGGCTTTACGCTCGATTAACAGTTCACAAATTTTTTCCCAGCGCTGATATTGAACTGTGGGATTGAGATCTTCAACCTGAAAATCATGAACACCAAAGCGCTCTCGCAGGGTAATGATTTCGTCGACGACCTGCTCAGGATCATTTCCTCGCCAGTGATTCTCATTGGTTTCAGGGACGACACAAAAGTCGCAAGAATAAGGGCACCCGCGGGAGGTAAGAATGGGGAGGAATTTTGGAGTTTTTGGTCCATGCGAATAGGGCAGATTCCAATATCCAGGCAGGTTAATGATATCCCATGCTGGTATTGGATAACGCATGTCTTTCAAGGTTATTCTTTCTGGCATGTGTGATGATTCACGGGTAATCAGGTTTCGTGGTATCGGGTTCATGCCCTGTCCGACGAGCTGGAGCTTGATTGCATCCCAATTGAAATAGGGCTCACCACAAATTAACAGATCCGCACCGGAATTAAAATAATCAGAGGCCACGCGCTGAAGCGAATAAGCGGTCACCGCTTGAGAATTTTCCAAAATCGCCACACGTGCATGAGGAAAGGCGTGCTTTAGCCGTGCAACTATTAAGAGAAGCTCGCGATGCGACATGTAAGAAATCGCGTACAGAACAAATGCTTCAGCCTGCCGGAGAACATCCATATTCAAGTAGTTATCTATTGATTCCCCTTGAAGATAATAATCGCCCACATCAGACAATCGCCTTGGATTATTCCCGAATAAGTCGACGAGTGAAACATCTTCACCCTGTTCGCGCGCATAGGCAGCCAAGGTCGCCAATTCAATCGGCCAATACGGAACACCGGAACCGAGAAAGTCCCCTTTCTGGACGGCCAACCTAGGTGAAATCAATGTCAGCTTCATTGTCAATCAAGTACCGGATAATGGTTAGTACGCTCTCGTTCTTGTTGCCATGGCTGGTGCTTACCGTTAACCAGCCAATCCGCAAATCCGTATCCGATGTCCATCGCATCCAATGTACCGATGTAGTTAAAAGCCCCATGTCGCCCGATGGTTCTGAAATTCTCAAATTGATCCAGAGATTGAATAAGTTCGGCAAGACCATCCTCAAATCCCACACGGAACATAGGGTAGCTTTTTGGCAAGCGAATGACACGCTGATCCAATATTCCAAATCCGGAATAGCCCATATCAGTCAATCCCTGAGCAGCAACAGCACATAGACCTTCATCAGACTTTTTTGCAAGTAATCGACTTGGGCCACTCATGATTTCACAGCAGACAATACTACCATTCTTTGTCATTTCCGGGTCAAAAGACTCCTGTTCACTAAGTCTATGAAAAATAATATCGGGATCTGGCACAAATACCCACGACTCATCGAGCAGATTCGAACGATCAATATGCAAAAAAACCAGTAGTAAGTCATTCAGAGTTAAGACTTTGTCCGTCAATTCCGGTAAGTGCTGCGGCAAAGAATCTCCGAGTAATTTGGTAGTTAACGATAATGGCAAGGTGGACACAACATAGTCATCCGGTCCGACTTCAATCCGCCCCTGAGCACCATTGAACTGATAATGTATTTCTTGTATTCGTCCATTATTGGCAACAAGACGAGTAACGCTATGCTCCAATAAAAACTTCCCCTTAGCTCTAGTCTTCGCTTCAATCGCCGACCACAAACGGCCCAATCCACCTTTTGGGTAGCGGAATGTCAACGCTTCAAATTTACTGCCCTTTTTCAGTTTCAACAGGCGCCCTAACACCTCAATTAAGGAGGGCGTTTGTATACGTCCACATGAGAGCTTGATATCCAACTCTCGCGGATTACCCCAAAGCTTTACGGCGATAGGCTTGAACAAAACCTCATACAAGGGCTTACCCATTCGATTAACTAAATCTTCTTCAAATGTATTAGGATTTTTCAGACCAAAAAGATTTGCCAAACGGGCAGTGCCATATCCGGCCACCATACGAATAAAAACCGGAAGTCCAAATACACCTGACAGTGAAAATGGCGATGGTGGGTAGGGCAGGTAACGCCCATTCATATAAATGGTACTAATCTTGTCTCGGGTAAGCCATTCTGAATTGGGTAACAAACTTTCGACCCGTCCAACCAATTTTCGATCCAGTGAAAAAATCTTGTGTGGTCCTAAGTCATGCGTGCCGATATTGTTCCAGGTAACGGTCTGAGCTAATCCACCGAGACGCGGCTCTTTTTCCAAAAGGACAAAATTTCCGTCATTTGCATCTTTCAAGCCATCGGCAACTGCCAAGCCAGCTGGGCCGGCACCAAGAATATAAGTTGTCATTTGGAAGTCCTTGCTAAGGCCGTAGTCTGACTGGCGTAGTAGGAAATCGGAATCCTTTGGATAAAATTCGGTGTCAGCTTGGTAATGAGCGTGGCCAATGGTATTTTATAATGAACTGCCATCCGCTCAAGATAGCCAAATTCAAGCGTCTGCCAGTATTGCTGAAAATGAAATATTGCGAACCCGGTTCGCGCACAAATATCCTTTATTGTTGCGCGATTGAAGTGATGTAAGTGAACTGACAGTATCCACCAAAATCGCTTACCAACAAGCTTAGCTTGCCAAGTGCCAATGTCAGGAAAATTAATTAGCAAAATGCTGTTGGATTTAAGCAATTTTTTAATTTCGCTTAGTGCAGACTTCGGATCAGGAAGATGCTCAATAACATCCCACAAACACACCATGTCAAAGCTCCCCGGTTCAAAGCTATGATTTTCTATCGTACCCTGCTCAATCTTAAGTCCTCGCGACTTCCCACGTTCAACCAAGTCTGCCGAGGGCTCCATGCCATAAGCGTCGTATCCGAATTGCTTGGCTGCATCGAGAAATGCACCACCCGCAGTTCCAATATCCAACACTTTCGCACCCTTCGGCGGAATTCGCGTTGCATGCTTTTTAAGCGTTTTATAAAAGCTGTGAACGCGCATTGAATATTGACTATCATGCTCTTCTTCTTGTGATGCCATGTAACCCTGAATAATAGCTTCTGCGTCATAACGCGGATTTTCGTAGATCATTCCACAGGATAAGCAGCTCACAAGCTGTTGAGTTCCCCGTATCCCTGATGCTGCGCCATATAACTTAGTTGGGTCAGCCTCCTCCACCCAAGGAGAGATTATCACATCAAAGTTTTCAGAACCACATACTGGACATAGTTGCTGCTTTTTTTGAAATTTAATGATATTCCCCATTCTTTGGATGCAAACTTAAATTAAGTTGCCATATTTCATCGAAAGAATAGGGCATTGCTTCGACATCAAAAATTGCTGGTGTGTGTCCGTGTTCACGAACATACGCAGCCATATATCCTAAACCAAGCGGAAAGGAACAGTATTTGCCGGTTGCTATTTTACCGTATACATGCAGATACGGAGGATTGACAAAAGCGATTCTCATTAATTTCCATCCTATTTCATAATTTGCTCTAGTTGGAATATACCGTTTTGAAGTCTCATTGGCTTAGGCTGAAATAATAACCTCTGATCACAAACTTTTTCTATCATCTACCACTGCCAATATATTACTTATCTGCATTCCTGTTGACCACTGTTCATCCACAACGCCCGGTATTGGGATTAAATCAAAAGAGCGAGGTATTTTTTTTCTAAAAGAAACGCAGAGCCAAGAAACAAAAGTTCTTTATGCCTGGCTCTCAATTCATTTAAATTAAATTTTTCGCCCTTTGCGTTATAAAAATTAATAAAATCATGATCAAACATGTGATAAAATCGATCGGGTATAATCCTTTGAAGCTGGTCTTTTTCTATCCCCCCACCATAAGAAAGAAGAGAATGAAACAAGGCTGAATATGGGTGATTAGCTCCCTGAAATAAAATAACTCCTGCCTGGCTATAATCCTTTTCCAGCAACTCGAGCTTTTGATATGATATAATTCGGTTATTCGATATCATTTTGAATACTACTATATCAGATATCACTGCTTTATAGCTTATTAGGACAACGAGAAAGAATGCCGTTAATAAAACAAGTGCTTTTTGACAACTGCGAAGCGAAAATTGAAAAAACTTATTTATATCAGTGGCTAAGCCAATAACTGCTTCACAAAGTGCTAGGCCAAAAATACCAACCATCGGTATAAAATACCAGTCTGCCGGCCTTAAAGAGACAAATATAATTGCACTAATCAAACCAGTATTTAATATTAGAGCGACACGAAGCTTTTCAAATGAAAAAGTTTTTGCTAAAAGTGCTAGCAAAAATCGAAACAAAAAAGCAGCTAACACATAAAAATATAAATATAAAAAATAAAAGCCGGAATGGTTGCTAACCATATTAGTAAAATTTAACCAAAGCATATTAAAATAATTTACAAAAACTTTATTTTCTTGACTAAAAACTGTGTTCGCAGGCACCCACGATTGAAGCAAATCGTGTAAGTTCACAAAAGGAAGTTGCAATCCCCAAAATACGATACTGAATGCTAAAAGGAAAAAACCTTTATTGCGTAGGGTGGGAACAAGAAGAAGAGCTGTAATGGTCGCAGGGAAAAAAGTAATTTTACAAGCCGTTCCAAATCCACAAAGCGCAGAGACGCAGAGAACTCGAACATATCCTTTAGAAATATTTTCGTTTGTCAAAGCAAAGGGGATTAGTATTGCCCCAAGAAGTAAGCCAACCCCTAAATGAATTAAATCTACTGTAAGCGTAAGACCAAGCAAGTAACCATATAGGCCAAAGCAAAATGGCATTGCCTGAAAAAATAAAGCAATCCACAAAGAACCTGTATATCTCCAGGCAAGTCGCCCTGAAATTACTATTGAAAAGAAAACGAAAAGAATTAATAAGTAGCGCATAACGCCAAGATATACCTCGGGATTAGAAAGCAAATCATATGTAACATTATCCACACCACGAATGGATGATATAATCCAAATCATAAATGGACAGACTATAGCTGTGAGAGGTATCGCAATCGCCTTCAATATTAGCGAATTATTGTAGTAGGTGCGTAGACCTTGAACAAGCATGATATATGCATTTTCAGAATAACTTATAAACCAATCAGGACCACGAACAATATCAATTGATATGATTACGCCAATTAATACCAGAGGGAAGAAAAACAATATTTTAGAGTCTCTTTGCGTCGAAGCCATGCTTTCCTTTTTTACTCTCCAAAAACTATTGTTAGTCAAGCACTGAATATTTGGCATATAAACTGGTTGCTATTTTACCGTATACATGCAGATACGGAGGATTGACAAAAGCAATTCTCACTGATTCCCATCTTTTTTTATAATTTGTTCTAGCTGGAATATTTTATTTTGAAGTCTAATTGGCTCAGAATGAGCGCTAAAGAATTCGATATTCTGCATTCGTAAAATATTTTCAGAGCCGGCTTTATAAAAAATGAATTTATACATAGAAAATTTTCCAGGGATTTTAATCTTAAAGTATTTTGTTTCTGTTTGTTCCCATGATGTAATACCATCTTGTTCATCTAAAACCGTCCATGTGGAACCGTCATTACTGCCAGCAAATTCAAATCTAACCGGGGAGCGTTGCCAATCCCAATATGAGGCCGTAATGGAATATTGACCAATCTCTATAGGATTTTGCCCTAATGCTGAGAATATAATTGACACGGGGGTATCGATATTTACCTCCCAGTATGCATTAGTCTGTGAAAAGAGATTATCGATTGGTGTGGCTGGGTTTTCTCTGTCAGCTTTTGCTGAAAAGTATACAGGATCGAAGGATTCAGAATCGGATAATTTTGAATTACGGTTTAAGAAAATTAGCATAATGACTACGAATATAACGATACTTGCAACCCACACTCGTACTAATTCTGACTTGGACAAACGACTATTTTCTGTATTTAGATTTTTTCGTTGCCCCCAAAATATAAACATTGCGGTAATGAGCACAAACAGACTTGCGCCGACGAGGAAGAGCACTTTACAAGTATGAATATACGGTGGTGAAAAGTTAAAAATAACTGTGGAATACCCAGCTTCGACTGGTATTGCCATAAATGCAAAGTTTGCTCTATATATTTTTACAGGCTTGCCGTTTACAGTTGCCTGCCATCCTTTATGGAAACCATCATTAAACAGAAGCATCCCCTCGGTATCTGTTTCTACATTAATCTGTATAGAATCACTACGACTATCATCGGTTAAAGCATGTTCGGCACGCCTATTAGGAGATGTTTGCGCAGCAACGTCAGGAGCTTCCGTAAGCAATAGCGTAGAGTATATATTGTGCGCAGGTTCTTTAAGTATTTTGATGGTTTCACTTGGAGTGGCAACACGCCAATCGTAGAATAACATGAAACGGGAAAACGCGTTAGGACGAATCGCAAATTTTTTGTTTTTAGCTGAAAAATCGTAACGAACAGAACAAAGATCTAAAAATCGATCATCCGATATAAAATCAGGAACCCCCGTACCAAAATTTCCCTTCATGTCTCCCCTATAGGATTCAAAAAGATGCGTGGTTATTTTTGGGTTCAATGGCACTATACCGCAATACGCCCTGAAGCCATATTGCGTAAAAATGTTGGCGTGATAACCATCTGATGATGTTAGAGGCCCGGCAAAAAAACCATTTTTGTTAATAATTGATGAAGTTCCTTTAATGCGATAGTTGATTTTGTCTACGATGCCTTCTGTTTTATCCTCGAAGACCAACGGAAGTTTTTTAAGGTTTGGAAGCTGGAATGAAGCTGAATTTTGTAAAGGATAGCAGACAATCATCTGTTGCGATTGAAATGATACCAGCAGTTGCAGGACAATCGCTAAAGTTGCCATTTGAAGTGCGAATTGTAATCCTCCGGATTGATTTCTGCGGATTATTAGTATAATTATTGCAAATAAAATCACTGCTATTAGGCATTGCACGAGGCCCAATGCAGAGAGATTGGCTCCTCTGGAAAAGTTCAGATAAGGCGTAAATAACGAAAGCTTATAACCAGATATCCAAAGCAACAAAGGGAAAAGAATACCGACCCCTATCCATAATCCTCGAAGTACTTTCGCTTCATTCCACTTTCTATGCAGGCCAATATAACCTATAATTATCGCGGTCGCTAACGCAGCAACCCCGAATGAGTGTATGCTCAAAAGAGTCTTATAAAGTGAACTGCTTCGGAGCGCAACAGGAACGAGAAACCATGCCGGCAGAAATACCCAAAACAAAACGGATAAATATCGTTCAAACATTCTGGATGAAATCTTGATATACGCAAAAATAACTACCCCGACACATATGATTGCAAAGGCCGCGTATTTAAGCATTTTGAAAGAAACGAAGGTGATGCCATTCTTCTGGCTGTGTATATTTGCTAAAATAATGCTGGCATCGGTTATGTAAACAAGAAAAAGCATTATTATAAACAGCAACCCGCCAAAAAATATTAGCTGGTTTCTCGATGTTTCAGTAATTGTTTTGACAAGAGACCTTCCGGAGTACGCTAATAGCACTGCGAATAGAGGAGGCAGAAGAATTTCACAACAGTAAATATGATAGTAAGGAGCAAGAATTAAGGCCGCAGAAGCATTTATAAAAAGATTCTTAACTGAAATTAGTGTCAATACAACAGCGGCAATTGGCCAAAAAGATAGTTTTCCGGGAAACCTCGCTCGATAAAGACCCCAAACTATTAAAACGGCTGCAAAAGCCCCTATATAAAATGGAAATATGGCTTGTGTATGCACTGTGTTTAATGGATTATTAATTGCAGTTCCTAATACTTGCCTTCCATAATCATAGTGAACGCCAAATGCATCGGGATTAAAAAGCCTCGCTATAATGATGTCACAAGGTGCTGGAATGTAACTGTTAAGATTAAGGTCGTTTCCATATCGAGCGCTCAGCGTCATTTCGACAAAGGTAGGTAAAAAATGAACGCTAGCAACAAACATTGCGACCAAAATAGATAGCAGGGCTACGGGCAAAGGTGCCGACAGCGTTGAAAAATCTTTAAATGATTTAGGCAGACCATATTTATATAAATAAAAGGCAATGCCACCCAATCCTCCCCAGAACACAATGGCTGAATGCCCATTTAATACAAAGCACATAATCGCTAATGTAATAAAAACAAAGTTTTGCCATGCATCTCGTTTCTCAATAGTCCAAATCAAATAAAGAAGTATGGTGAAATACGACAATGAGAAAATAACACCTGGAGATGTAAGACCAAGAATCGATATTGCGCCCGACAATTGGAAGAGCACGGCTGCCGGGAAAACCCAGGCTTCTCCACCAACCTCTTCGCGTATCCATAGGTAAGCAAAAATACCTATTATCCACAAATGAAATATGAATAAAAGTGACAACGCATATAATTCATATTTTGCTGGGGAAATTACAAATACAAAAAATTCAGGGGAAAAAGAAAAACCGTAGGGGTGGTTTCCCGATGCTACTCCGTTCATTATAGATGGATCCCAGAAACCTATCTCGCCACTTAGCAATACAGATTTCATGTGGCTCCAGAGTGGTATCCAATAATCAATTATATCTGTAGATGGGACAATTACTTTTCCTGTTACAATAGGAACCGTATAGCAAGTTAGGGCGAGAAAAAGAAATGTAAGCACGCAATATGGGTATCGTTGGAACGCTGGAATTCTAACGTCCTTATCGATATTTAAGTCAAGCGGCTGATATAGAAAATTTTTGGGATTCATGAAATTAACCTACAAACATCTTTTTTATCAATACCAGCCCCCAAATATCGATAATCGTCGTGCATACCATAATTAAGCATAATAGCTGGGGCACAAACAAAAAATGCCAAGATTAAAAACATAAACTTATAATTCATACATTTCATAGGTCATAATAACTCTGTTTGACTTGTTAACTGATGTTGGTATTATTGCTCTTCGTTGTGTTATACTAAATTAAAGGTCTTTCAAAAGTATTTGCATGTCCGAACTCTAAATGCCTACCATCTCTGTGGAAAAACTTTCCGTTAGGCCCACCTTTTGGGTGCGACAATAAAATAAGTGCCATATTCACGACAGCATAGGGGCTCTCGTTAGAGCCCTGATTCATTTCTGTGCGTGCCTCACCCGGAACAAGCACATTTATTTGTATATCTGCATTGGGGTAATTAACCGCATACTCGGCCGCCATACTCCCCCCCAGACTATTTAATGCCGCTTTAGAAACATTATAGGGTCCAAAGCCGGAAGTAAAAGTCCATCCGGCTTCAGAGCTAATCAAAAGCACGCGTACCTCTTCTCCTTTTACCATATGCGGGAAAATACCGCGTGTCAACAGCCAGGGCGCTGTCACATTAGTCCGCATAATCCTTTCCCAGTCTGCAAGAGAACCTTGCAATAAGGGTTTAGAGATATCGCCTCGAGAGGGCAAGGCAGCATTGTTCACCAGGCCATACAATGTCTCACACGAACGCATCACTACTTCACAGGCTCTCTTAACCTGCTCAACGTCAGTAATATCCACGGGAATAACTTGGCAGGCGGCAGGGGAAATACCCAAACACTCAATTTCTTGAAGAGTTTCTTCAAGTTTTTGTTTGCGCCGTCCGGTCAGGAAAACCTGCGCTTCTGCTGCTGCCAACGCCACAGTTAAACACCGACCATATCCTGTGCCAGCACCTGTTACCCAGAAACTCCTACCACTTAAAGATTTCCACCGTTCTTTAGGTAAACCAAATAGATGTTGGCGCCAAGGAACGGGGTCAAGTTTTTGTTGAATGCCAGGTGTACTTATTCCCACTTCTATCTTCCATCACAAGCCATCTGCTCATTTCGGTCTGGCTTATTATTTATTAAGGCAATCCGAGTTTTTAGTGCCTTGCTACCTCGCTCTTTCCTGAGATTTTCTACTACTCGAGAGGCAAAAGAACCTATATTTACACCATTTTTGTATAACCCGGTAGCTATCCTGTCCAGTCGTTGCATTCTCACCTCCTGGTCGATATACGGGTCCTCGCTATACCAAAGTTCCGTAGGAATGTAGTGCACGTGCTTACTATAAATTTCCTTTTTGTCTCCCCAGAAACGAATCTTGTACTTCTCGGGATTCCAGTAATATTCACTACCGTAAGTCAGGATAAGGGTATTAAAGCTTATTACCTCATCGATGTAGTTATTACACCGGGTAATATTCTGGATTGTCTCATCAACATCATCTTCTGTTTCGCCGGGCACTCCTATGACTATATTTACTGTAGTAGTAATGCCGGCCGCATGACAGTCACGTAGATTTTGAAAGACTAATTCCATATTGTAACCTTTACCTTGTAGCCTCGTAAGCTTGTCCGTCCAGCCATCCACACCAAATCGCAGATGTGCAAATCCTGCCTTAGCCAGATGCCGAAAATATTCAAGAGAATTTCTCTTGTCTATACGCAACTGAGCTACGAAATCGACTTTCAGTTTACGCTTAATAATCTCGGTACAAAGGTCGTATAAAGCTTCCGGGTCACCATTTACATCGCTTTCATTAAAATGGAACGAATGATAACCTTTTTTCGCAAAATACTCGATCTCATCGGCAACTTTAATCGGATTCCTGCGCCTGAAAGGTAAACATTCGCCACAAAAGCGACATCTACCCCAATTACAACCGCGACTGGCTGTAATGGGAATAAGGTGCTTTCTATCATAGCTGTCGTATTGCTCAATTTTGACCCATTGATAATGGGGAAAATCGATAGAATCTAAATCTTGCAATCTCGGAATATCGCTCCAAATACGCTCAGGTGAATCATAACGAGAAAGAATTCCAGGTAAATCCTTAGGTTTCTTATTCTTGGAAAGGGCTTCTACCAGAGGTTCGAGCTTACCTTCCGCCTCACCAATTACCATATAATCAAAATCAGGGAACAAATACCGCCCAAGGTCGTGATAGCCACAATCATATCCCCCGACCACGATTAGAATGTCCGGCGCTCTCATTCTAAGCTCCTTTACAAATTTTTTGGCTAAGGTACGGTTGTTTCCGCTTAATGAAATACCCACGACCTTGGGTTTTTGGCGGATTATACCTTCCAAGAGCTCCTCAAGATCCGGCCAAAAGTAATCAATAACATCATCCTTATCCCATTCGCCCATATTGGCACTATCCCAGGGATCTTCTGCCATTTTATAACCGGAAGGCGAAATTACAGGATCAAGTTTCTCCCTTAACCTCCGCTCGTGGTATCTGTGGTACAGAATAATATTGGCATCAATTGTTTGAAAATTTATGCCACAGTTAGCAAGTATGTTATGTACATAACCCAAACCATTAGGCATTATAGGCCTATATCTGGGAGGCAGCTCTAAAAGAAGAAAGTCCAGGTTGGGTTGAACGTCAAGAGTAGGGATAGCGCATGGATAACCTCGCCAGTCATAATATTCTAAGCTTGTCTTGCCATAAAAAGAAGCAACATTTTCATCCCACATATTCTTTAATTTATGTTTTATTCTTGAGTCAAAAACCCACAACGCAAGATAAGCTTTTGCGAGGAATTTACTTGAGGACAAAAAGCCCTTTGTCTTTTTAAAATCCTCCAGAGCTTTGCTTAGCATCCCCAGCCTATAATACGCCCAGCTTCTTCCCTGGTAAATGTGCTTTAGAACATGATATTCGGAATCCATAACATTTTTTAACGCTTCATTAAAATCGCTTATCGCTTCCGCAAAATTGCCTTTATGGTAATTAGCCCACCCTCTGCCCCTGTGTACCTCTTGTAATTCATTCCTGCCGAATTTATCCTTATATGCGATTGCTTGGTTAAAATCCTGTATCGCTGCATCAAAGTTACACTTCTGCAAAAAAGTCCACGCTCTTCCACGATATGCACTGTGATTATCAGAATCCTGTCTTATTGCTTCATTAAAAGCACTCAAGGCATCCTTATAGTTCGATTTTAAATAATAGGCCCAGCCCATACTGCATAAAAAGCCGCTTTTTAAGGTTCCTGCTTGGTCTTGGTGTTTATAAGAGGAAGCCGGCTCAACTTTATAAACTTGTTCTTTCTTTAATGGAGCATCCTTAGATGACTCTATCATCCTTCTATATATAACGTTGTCCAAGGGCTCTTTGCCCAAAGCCTTACAAGTTGCTTCCAACCCATTAAGGGCATCTTTCAAAATATCCTGATTTTCAGGACTTATGTTTTCTATGGCCTTGATGAAATAAGCTTCTGCCTCAGTGAAATCACCCTTTTTAGCGTATGTCCACCCAGCGCCTCGATAAAGGTCCTGCAAAACACCTTTGTCGGATAAATTAGCATTGGCAATCGCTTTTAAGAAGTTTTGTAGAGCATCATCAAGACAATTTTTACAAAAGTAAGCCCAGCCCAGCCCTCGGTAAGTATTTTCTATGGCTGTCCTGTCATGGGGGTTGATACCATCCAAAACTTTACTGAAATCCTCGATGGCCTTATCAAATTCTTGAGTCTGAAAGCAGGTCCACGCTCTTCCTCTGAAGGCAGACTGATTACTTTCATCTAGTTCAATCGCTTTACTAAAAAGATTTGAAGCCTTTTTATAGTTTGTCTTAAAGTAGTAAATCCAGCCCATTTCACTTAGCAGACTGCAGTCCTGAGGCGAACCCTGTAATGCCATTTTCCAATGCTTTAGGGCCTCATCGTATGCTTTATTATGATAGGCTATTCTTCCTAAGGATATTAAATGCTTTGTTTCACTAATCATCCAATGGTTGATTTTATCCTTGCTTATTACACGTGAAAGCAGGAGTTCTTTTGTTGTTTTATCCTCTTTTTTTAGCCTGAGTATCTTTATTGCTGGATTTTCCACCAATGGTAAAACCCTCTTTGTCCACATTGCCTCAAGCGCGGTGCTTGACATATTCTTACCATCATGTGGGCCAAGATAGTTATTTCGACCATCTGTTCCAGGATGCCAGGTATGGTAAAGAAACTCCTCTTGATGCCAGGTCTCTTTCTTGCCTGCATTTACAAGCCGGAATGTCATATCATACGGCCCACAGACATGGCCGAGATAATCAATGTGCTCATCAGCACCACCAATATTTATGAGGTCTTCTTTAAGGCTTGACATACAAGAACCGTAGTTTCGAGTGTGCAAGGGGTCATATTTGTCAAGAACGCCTGTAGTTTTGCCATTCGCCCAGTTAATACATCCGTCTCCTGCAATCTCTTCTATGGATGGATAATTGAAAGGGTAGAACTTCTTGTCTATATTTCTTATCTCATCCATATGCAAAACTGTATTGGGATTTTTTTCGAAAGTTTTTATGATACTTTCTACAAAGGTTGTTTTAAAAACAGCATCGGAATCACAGATAGTAATAATTTTGCCTTTGCTGGCTACAATACCAATATTATACATAAGATGCTTGTGGTAGTAGATATTGTCCGGCATGTCCATGACTATCCATTTATCAACAATCGGCGGTTTGCCCAGATTTTTGTACTTCTTTAATCCAGCGGATATTTCCGGGCATCGGCGGCTATAATATTCTATCCAGATTATCTCATACTCTTCTCTACAAACAGTCTGTTGGCTGAGATATTTAAGTGTATGGAAGCTTTCTCTGCACGACCAATCAAGAAGTATTAAACTGACTAAGGGTTTGTCAGAATCGTTATTGAATAATATTTCCATAATTATAGATACTCGAATTTATATTTTCTATTTTGGGTGACTAATCTTTCTATTTAAGAAGTCGAAAATACCACTTAGATTTTATATCAGCCATTTCCTCTATTAGATTTTTTACATAATTGGACGTTTCGGTAGCTTCGGTATTTAGCTTGGCTATATTTTCATCCTTTTTGGAGGCTTCATCATTTAATGCTTTTATACTTTCGTCCCTTTCTGAAACAGCTGACCGTAAAGAGTCTATGCTGTTATTCCTTTTTTCAACATCTGCTTTTAACTTGGCTATATCCTCATTTCTCGCTGAGATATCTGACCTTAAACTGTCTATTGTCTTGTTGCACTTGTCGATGTTTGCACTCAGCACAACGATATTCTCATCTCTTGCCGAAATGCCTGTTCTCAAACCAGCTATTGTCTTGTTGAGTTCCTTGATGTTTGCACTGAGAGTATCTATATTTCTATCTCTGACCGAGATTTCATCGTTTAGTGTTTCTATAGTTTTATTACAACTTGAGACATTTGACTGCAGGTCGTCGATGCGTTTATTTTGCACAGCAATATCGGCAATAAACTTATTTGTGTTTTCGTCTCTGAGAGAATTTTCTTTTTGGAGGGAATCAATCTTCTTATTGTAGTCTAATATATTTTGCTGCAGTTGCTGACAACATAGTCGCTCCAAAAAATACTTTACTTCAAAGATTGTGTTTCCCATAAAACAATTGTTGCTCTTTTGATAATTTATTAGCATGCTTTCATCCATAGTGGTCAAATCTTGGGGGCTTAAATCTTGGGATATTGCATAATATTTGTCTCCAAATAAAACGATGTTAAATCCATTATAGCCTTCTTCTATAAGTTTAATTTTGTCCTTAAAAACCAGTCGGTCTATAAGAAATTTTGTTTCATCAGTTCGCTCTCCCACTGTATATTTGCTATTATTTTGATATTCTCTTCTCTTCTCTTTTCCTAAATTGGAAATATCTATGGAACCTAAATCTTGGGATAATGCATGGAATTTATGCTGATATAGAATGATATTAAAACCTTTGTATCCTTCTTCTACTAAAAGGGGAGGCTGTACGTGTGAAAAAACAGACTTGCTTACAGAAGTGAACCTCTTTTCACACTGAGAGACAAAAGAGAAATCATAATTTTTACTGCTTTCGATTATATCTTGAATTTCAACCAGTTTTGTAGTCAACGATTCAATCTCTTTCCTTAAACGCGGAATGATAAGATGATTATCCTTGTGGAAAGCAAGTTCATCCATAGCGCGAAGAAAAAAACTTACCATTGCTAATGACCACACTTGTGCTGGTTTATCCAGAGGCATACCCACATTTTGAAGCATGGTACGTAGCGATACCCCAATCGCAACAGACTCATAATTATCCGTGATGGCAAGAGCCAGCACACTCAACCAATCTTTATATACCACATTTAGAGGAGATGTCCTCAAATAAGCTATTACAAATCTCAATACATCTATTATTCCAGGTTCTTCTTTCTTTCGCTTAATTAAAGACTTGTCGATTTGGTCTACGATGCGCGGGCCTGAAAAATAATTTGCTGCGTAGTGGTCTACCAGTACATAATTTGTTTGCAGAGCCGTCGAATCTATTTTCTTTTTCATTCTGCAGAGACAGTCTTCCGACAGGGCGGTTAATTCTAAATTGTAATTATTCTTGAACTCTTGACCAATTGCATAAGCCCAATTTCCCCATCGGCCAGTTTTTCGCGATACCTCGATAGTTTTAAGATGATTAAAGAGAAATGTCATCTCCTTGAAATGACGCTTCACCAGTTTTTTTATTGTCGAAATATCTGCGCGGGGGCCATAAGTAACTTCGTTCAACTCCATTTCGTAATTGGGTGCATCAATTGCCTCCTGAAAGATGACCGGATGGCTGTCGATTTTTACAACGCTGTAGATAGCAGGAAAAACGGAACGACCGATATTCTTATTTATCTTTTCCTGATCTTTCACGCAATGCTCGATATATTCTATCGACAAGGAAGTGTCTATTATTTTGCTTACCAAGACCGGCTCTCGCTGCAACGGTGTAAACCAGAAAATCACTGTCCCAATCTGTTCTTTTTTCACAACGCCGTTTGCCTCCTTATTGAATCTAAGAAGTGGAGCGAGTGGGCCCTTAACTTTTGTTTTTAGAGGCCATAAAGCAGCGCAATCTTGTATGTATGCAGTCAATTGTGAAAGCATTGGATGACAACACCCCCAAACATTAGTAACACAGAAATCCGTAATGCCCAACAAAGTCGACAGCAACTTTGGGGTCACAAAATCTATAAAATTGGTACATGGCGTAAGATATATTGCTGTTATGCTGACTTGGTTTTAATAATCCATCAGCAAAAAACTTTACCGCATTTTTATTATCTAAAGGAATAATATAATTAGGAAGGCGGTAGTCTGGATACAGCCAGTACGCTTCAATATGCTTGAAACCGGCTTCGTGGATGAGTTTTTCGTATTCTCTCCGTGAATATGTATATTCAAGAAACGGCAACTTTCGCATATTGTAGGATAGTTGATTTGCATCAGCACGGGGCAAAATCGAAATATATTTTAGATTCACATGCGGCTCAGGAATACCTAAAAAGTAACCTAAATAATATCTATTTTCTATCCCAAGCAGAAATTTGCCGCCCGATTTGAGAACGCGACGTGTCTCCTTCAGTGCCTGAAGTTGTGTATCACGGGGACGACTTTTAGGTCTACAGGTCGGGACCCATTCTAAAACACCGTTCATTATCACCAGGTCAAAATGATTTTTAGGAAACGGTAAATCAAGCGCGTTAGCAACAAGGGCGTTGAACCGGCGAAGACCATCTTGTTTTGCGCGTATCTTCAGAAATTCAACATCGAGCGCAGAACCATCAATCGCAGTCACCTCGCATTCTTTAGATAGTTGACAGGCAATGCCGCCGGTTCCGGCTCCTATATCAAGGGCTTTTGTGGAAGGTTTAATATCAACTAAATTTAGCCATGCTAAACGGTTTGGTGCCAATGCTTCTTGTAGTTTGTCGGGTGCGTTGTCTTCTTGTACACTCTTAAGCGCAGCTTGCCAGCCTTCTTTTTTTGTAATGTCAAGAAATTTTTTTGCATCATCAGTCCAGATAAAACCGCTGCATTCACGAGACTTTGTCATTAAAAACCTCTGCAGTTTTCTTGCGGGAAACTTCTTGAAATATGGTTTCAAACTCTACAATTCCACCAAAATTATTCTTATCTAAGACTTTAATATGACTAATACCCGAACGTTTGTCGATATGAACAATTTTTCCATCGACCACCTCAGAGCAATCCAAACCGACGAAATAGTCTCCCCCTATGAGATTTAGCTTGAACGAAAATTTGAATATTATCACCTCTGCCTCTTCTGCCGTCCGTACTGGAATTTGCCCAAACCAGCTATTGCTCGCATACACAATGATGCCATCTATGGTCCTCACTCCGAAACTGAATATCGGCTGTTCAACTGGCTTGTGAAATCTTACTTTTGAATAAATGTCAACCCAGTCTCCGGAACGAACTGTCACGGTGTCGTAGTTGTCCACACATACGATGAGATAATCTATAATTTCTGCACGTCCGTCTCTGAAACGATATTCATCTTTATTATAACTATTTCTATAAATGCAATTATCAACTGTTGGTATCTCCTCAAGAAATTTTTCCAGTTCACTTTTTTCTATTTCAACAGAAGGCCCGTCGGCATATTGGTTTATTGAAACCTTGTTCTGAGAAGCAACCTGCTCCACAAGCTGTTTTGCCTGCTCAAACGATGAAGTAACTACACATTTTCCTTGTTCGCCGTATTCTTTTAAATCCTTTTTATTCAAACAAGCGACATCTACAGTTCCCAGAAACTGCGAAAGGCCGTAATATTTAGTTTTATAGTGGACAATGTTAAAACCTTTAAAATTTTCCTCAACAAGAACCGGCGAAAGCTGGTAGTTCGAAATTTTTCCTGCAAAGAGTAAATCAATGTAATAATTGGTAATAAGCTTAGGCTCTCCGATTTCCATAACTTGACCATTCTCAAGTAAAATAGCGTAATCGCAATGTCTGACAATGGCATCGGTATTGTGGGTGACGAATATGATGGTTTTGCCTTCCCTTTGAAACTCAAGAAATTTCTGAAAGCATTTATGTTGAAACTTTGCATCACCAACTGCTAATACCTCATCCACAACAAGAATATCCGGTTCAACATTAATTGCTGCAGCAAATGCCAGGCGCACAAACATACCGGAGGAATAAATTTTCACTGGCTGGTCGATAAATTCTCCTATGTCGGCAAATGCCTCAATCACAGGCAGGCGCTGCTTCATTTCTTCTGTTGAGAATCCCATCAATGCTCCGTTCATCAGAACATTGTCCCGCCCGGTGAATTCCGGATTAAAGCCGGCGCCTAACTCCAATAGGGCAGAAATTCTACCATCTGTCTTGACCATTCCGGATGTCGGCCTTAAAACCGAGCAGATAATCTGCAGCAAAGTAGATTTGCCTGAGCCATTTCTCCCTATTATTCCAACAGTCGTTCCCTTTGCAACTTCAAAAATTATATCTGTTAGTGCCCAAAATTCGCGATGATACTTTTTATTAAAAGGATGCAGCACTTCCAGCAAACGCTCCTTTGGAGAGTTAAACAGCCGGAACTTTTTAGAAACATTCTGCACTGAAACAGCGACTGATTCCATTCTTACAATACCTCTGCAAATTCCGGTTTTAATTTTCTAAAGGTAAAGGCGCCTATAATAAATAGCGATATGCATATAACCCAGAAATAGATTCCCATACGGTAGTTGTGCCATATTGGAAGATGATAAATAAAGGAAGCTCTATATCCATCAACTATGTAGTAAAAAGGATTTAACTTAACTATATACTGATACTTTTGTGGTATTATTTCAATTCCCCACACTATAGGTGTAAACCAAAACCAGATGTTGAGAACCACAGCCAGCGCTTGACCCACATCTCGGCAGAAAACATTTATAGAGGATAAAAGCCAGCTAAGTCCGAGACTGAATACGAATAGAGCAAACAGGTAATATAAAAACTGAAAATTGTAAAAAGAAAAAGGAATCTTGTTTATTAATAGAACTATGATAAGCACGAGCAACATAATCCCATGGGTAATTAGGCTGGCAAGGAGATAGGCTACCGGAAGTATCTCTGTTGGAAAAACCGTTTTTGTAACGAGGTTGGCATTAGCGCTAATGGCATTTGTGCAAGTAGTTAATGCTTCAGCAAACATCGCCCACGGTATTAAACCACACAAAAACACCACTATAAAAGGCATTCCACTCGCCGGCCGAACCTTAAAGCCGACAGAGAAGACAAACCAATAAACCAGTATCATCATCAAAGGATGTATTATAGACCACACCAATCCTCCAAAGGTTCCTATATATCGGCTTTGTATCTCACGCAGTGCGATGGCTTTTATCATTGAACGGTGAGTATGGAGCCGCTTAAGAAAATTAAAAAATCGGACCCAGAAAATGCCCCATAAAATATTATCGAAAATTCTGGAAAATATCCTCATGTTTCTATTGGCTGTTTGCAACTTGACGTCCCGATGAAAGTATTATGCGATTATATTTTATGCGGCAGCTTCCGCTGCGAAGACAAATGCTAAACGCACTCCGTGCCCGTGGGTTGCAGGATGATATCTTTGCAAGAAACACCCAAAGTTAAAAAATACCCGCAACCCTATTTTGGTCCGCAGTTTTTAGCTCGCCGTGAGAGCCGGAACAATGTGCTCATCAATACTATTCTTCCAGCCGCCCCAGCTCTTCTGTCTTTTCCCTGTCAACTTATTACTAATAACTCTGTGGCTTTCTTGAATATTTTTTATTGAGAAAGCAGCGAGTATTATCATCATTAGCAACATTATGGTCTTCTTAAAGAGGAGCTTTTATAATTTATGTTTTTCTGCAAAAAGTGTAATTTATCAATAAGTATTTTCTAATCCTTTCTGGTCGGAATAGCTTTATAAAAGTGGTACTCTGTCAGGGCTGAATTGGGGAGTGTTATTGCAAGTCCGTCGCTGTTGGAAAGCAAGCTGTATTCAGCCTGCAGTTTTATCCGCCACGCGTATGGCGGATTTGTCGCAGATTTTGACTCGCAAAGTTGTGATTGGCATAATAGTATGTTATTTTGTAAGCCTTCCATGGCCTCAAGCTCCCGTTGGAATTACAAAAAACCCCACAAGCCCTCAAAGCTATAAACATCATACCCAAATTCCTTCTCGGGTTCATTTATTATCTAGTAGCTTAGGTTGGAATAGTACCAACCCCCCAGTTAGAAAACAAGCTTTTTTTTACGGCAAATTAGCAAAAAACTTCAAAATTGGAGGTATGTCACTCGTACCTCTCTGAGTTTTTTGCCGCAGAACGACTCATATTTAAACCGTTTATTTTATCAATTGCAAGCATTTTTTTTGCCTCGCTAAGATTTTTTTATCTATACCACAGTCTGAACCTGCTTTACCCCATTAGAAAAAGCACCCTCTCTGGGCGGAGTAAAATTGCATAGGAGGGTGTTGTTTTTAAAGACCCCCAGAGCTTTCTCCGCAAGGAGTCCCTGGGACTAACGGGATTTACACAAGGTTTTTGTATGTAAGTTACGGTAATAGAGGGTCTTATAATTTTCTATCTAATTTGCGGTAGCTTATAGCTTCTGCGATATGTTCAGGGGCAATGTTTGCAACTCCGGCTAAATCAGCTATGGTACGAGCGGCTTTGCAGATTTTATCGTGGGCACGGGCGCTCAAACCAAACTCAGTCATCGCCTGCTTTAGCATCATCTCACAAAGCTGGTCGAGCTCACAGAACTTTCGGACCTGTTTGTGGGTCATCCTTGCATTGGTCATTGCCTTGTTGTTGTCGAATCGCTTTGCCTGGGAATCTCTGGCAGTAACTACGTTTTGCCTCATCGTGGATGAGTCAAGCTGGCTGGATTTTGAGCGAAGCTTGCTGAAGCTTATCGCAGGCACATCAATGTGAATGTCAATTCTGTCCACCAATGGCCCTGATATCTTTGAAAGATATCGCTCGATTTGCCCCGGCGTGCATCTACACCTCCTCGCATCTGTGCCGAAGTAGCCACAGGGACAGGGATTCATTGCTGCAACTAACATAAATTGAGCGGGGAATCTGATGGTTTTTTTTGCACGTGAGACGGTAACAAAACCGTCTTCCAGCGGCTGTCGAATCATTTCTAAAATGTGCCTTGGAAATTCGGCAAATTCGTCAAGAAACATAATTCCAAAATGTGCCAGTGATAATTCGCCGGGGCGGGGATTTGTACCCCCTCCGACTAAAGCCGGACCGCTCGCTGTATGATGCGGCGTACGTACTGGCCGAGTTGCTAACAGTGCCTTGTTCTTGTCCAAAAGACCAACCGACGAATATACACGGGTGGTCTGGAGGGATTCTTCCAGACTTAGAGGCGGAAGGATAGTTGCTAATCTCTGCGCCAGCATCGTCTTACCTGCCCCCGGCGGACCTATCATCATAATATTATGTCCGCCTGCAGCCGCTATGGTCAGTGCCCGTTTGACGCTTTCCTGACCTTTAACATCTGCAAAATCAACATCATAATTTGACGCTACGTTAAAAAGCTCCTCGACATCAACGGCGGTGGTCTCAAGCGGCAACTGGCCGGAAAGAAAACCGACTGCCTGGGTAAGCGAACCCACACCGTAAGCATCTATATCAGAAACAACAGCAGCTTCTTTGGCGTTTTCCAGGGGGACAATCATTTGACTAAAGCCATTTGCAGCAGCGGTCATCGCCATACTCAGTACACCGTTAATGGGCCTGACTCTTCCATCAAGTGCGAGTTCGCCGACTATCACGGAGTTTTTTAGAACCGGACTTGCAAAAACTCCGCAGCCAAGCAGCATCCCAAGAGCAATTGGCAAATCAAATGCAGGCCCCGCTTTTTTTACATCAGCAGGCGCAAGGTTGATTAGCGACTGGGTCTTCGGATACTTATAGCCACAGTTTATTATCGCACTTTTGACCCTCTCGACACTCTCTTTTACAGCAGCATCAGGCAGGCCTACGATTAGGGACTTTTCAAATCCGCCCCGCGCCACGTCAACTTCGACTTCGCAGATTATCCCTTCAATCCCCTCGAGAGTAACGCTATGCAGTCTGGCTAACATATTTTGCTCTCCTTGTATTTGAGAGGCGTATTTTAAGGTCAGTTTAATTGGGTCGCAAGTAATTTTAGGGCTTTTTGTGATATGATTATGAGCCAGAAATTACCAGGTGATACCCTTTTATTCTCTTATTTTGCTCGGCACTTCCAGGCCGTGTTCGGTCATCAGTTCCGAATCCGACATTATTTTTTTGACATCGCCATCAGCGACAATTCGGCCTTTGTCGAGCAAAACAGCCCTTTCAGCAAGTGCGGCTGCAAAATTCATATTACAAGTTGCTATTATCAGTGTCTGAGGCAGATTCTTGAGCAGGCTTATAAGATTGTTACGATTTCTTGGGTCCAAATTGCCGTCTGGTTCGTCAAGTGTAATTATTTTGGGTTTCATAGATAGTATTGTTGCTATAGCGGCAGCTCGTTTTTGACCTGCTGAGAGATGGTTTGGGGCTTTATCCGCCATTTCAGATAGGCCAACAGTTTCTAACGCATTGGCAACTCGTTTTTTTACCTGTTCGGCTGACAGGCCCATATTAAGCGGGCCAAATGCCACATCGTCGAATAGGGTTGGCATAAATAGCTGGTCGTCGGGATTCTCAAGGCAGCAGCCGATGCAGGTGCGAATTTTTTTAAGATTTTTCCTGTTAATTTCCAGACCGTCGATAAGCACCTTCCCCGTCCCTTTTACAAAACCCGCCATCGCAAGCAGCAGTGTCGATTTGCCGGCTCCATTTGGGCCGAGCAAAGCGACTTTCTGGTTGTGCTCGATATTTAACGTTATTTTGCTAAGGGCAATTGTGCCATCCGGATATTTATATGAGAAACTGTCTATTTCAATCGCTTTTGGCATAGAAAATCCTTATTGTAGAATCGGTCTTACAAAAAGATGCAATCCGAGCATAAATAATGCGGCTATAAGGACAAAGAAGAAATCATATCGGCGAATTTGTAACTTCGATAAGCACCGCCAGTTTCCGTCAAAGCCCCGGCCCTGCATTGCAATGTTTATACGCTCAGCAGTATCAATGCTACGGATGAACAACGAGCCGAGCATAGATGCCACGGTTTTTAATTCCACTCTTAAACCGAGATTTCTCAGTTTTCTTCCCGCTCTCGCTCGCAATATGTGATGAGCTCTATCAATAAGAACGAATATGTAACGGTACAAAAAGCCAAGCTGAATAATCAATACTTTTGGTAGACCCAGCCGTTGCAGCCCCGTTAGCAAATTGTTGAACCGGGTGGTGGAGACCAGAGCTATTAAAGCCAGCATTGTGATTATGAATTTGCCGATAATGGCAAAACACCGCATCCAGCCAAGCGAACTCTGCCAGACCAATGGGCCAAAGGCAACTGTAACAGGTGTTTTATCGTACAACGGACAGCTTAAAGCCAGAACCAAAACAAAAGGGCTGACCAAAAGGATTTGCTTGAAAGCAAATCTTAATGGGATTTTACCCAATACAAGAATTGTAAAAGGTCCAACAGCGTAACAGACGAGTATACTAAGTGATGTCCTCGGCAGAGAAATAACCAATGCGGTAAAGACAACCAAAACTATGAACTTTACCCTGCTGTCAAGCCGATGTATCGGCGAATCCTGATAGGCAAATTTGTCTATATGAGCATGATGCATTTAATAACCTGCTCTGAGATAACAAACCAAAACCCGCAGTGCCTTTTTCGCAGGCGCCGCGGGTTTAACGACTATAATTGTATATAAGATTTTAGCAAATCATATTTTTGGCGATGGTTTTTTTCTTAAAATCCACGCGGTCAGCCAGATGACAACCATAGTTACCGCTGAGCCGGCTACGCCTGCAAAACTTGTCCAGCCTGCCGATATATTTGTTTCTTTCGGTGCTGCTTCTGCTGATACAGGGGCCCTGATTGAGTAGTCCGGCATTAGGGAGTATTTTGACTGGAACTTATCGACAGTGACAATTCTCTGGTCCTCATTTGATAGGGCTGTTTTGAAATCCGGCTGGTCAGGCCTTTCTGCATAGCTCCACTCTAAGCCATCGGGCAAATCGGAGGCGAGCAGGGAAAACCCTGCACCAATAATAATAGTGAAAATCGCAAGAGTTACGAAAACCGCTTTTTTGCTTAATCTAACCTTACCCGACAGAGAATCAACAACGATATCAGGTCTGACCTGCTGTAAATATCCTAATACTCCCACAGTAATCAAACCTTCGATAAGGCCTACCAGAAGATGGACGCCAAGCATTGTTATCAGGAAAGTCGAGAAAGGGACCGCCAATACGCCTGATAGTGCTGCCTGTATTGGAACAAGAGCGGCCGATACTTGCATAGCAATCACACATGCTGATATGGCACCAACGTATACACGTAAGCTGCTGAATGGCCCTGCTGTAACTGTCCTGTATAAAAAGTAGCCGAGATAACTGGGTACGAGAGCCATATTGATAATGTTGCATCCGAGCGCCAGAAGACCTCCATCCTGGAAAATAAGGCATTGAATAATCACCACTGAGGATATGACTATTGCGCCCAGATGTGGGCCTAATATAATTGCCAGCAGCACCGCTCCCACCATATGGCCGCTTGTCCCGGGCATCGCTGGCAGTTGAAAGTTTACCATCTGCGCAGCAAAAATAAATGCTCCTAAAATACCCATCAGGGCAAGTTTATCTGATGTGATAATCTGCCTGACTTTTCTGCAGATAAAGCCCAGACCAGCGGCAGCTATTGCCAGGGTTCCTGCAGCAACTGGAACCGATAGTAATTCGTTGGCCATGTGCATAATAAAATTCTCCAAATGTCTTTAATTATATTTTAACGTTTATTTTTACTTTTTGTTTTAAAAACTTATTACTGCTCGCAAACCCAGTATCGCAGCATCGCCGGCTGTTCCTGTGCCGCCCGGATTTGTAACATATTGAACGCTCGGACTGATATTCAGCCAGGGAGTAACCTGGGCATTGTAGTAAATCTCGACAGCGCTTTCATAATCATCTTTGTAGGTCATGGATGCGCTGTTGCTGAAGAAGCCCTGAGCGAAGCCTGCACCGAGCACATCGTCGTCTCGGCCTTCTATAAGACCCTGATATTGAAATCCAAAGCTCCAAAAATTAGTAATATCGTTTCTTTTGCCGTTTGCGTAACCATATCTGAAAAATGCGCCAAGGCCCTGGCAATCCTCGTTGTCGGAATTTTCTTTAATCAGCATCTGGTCGCAGCTAAGATAAAAACCGACATCGTCTCGATAGTTCTTACTGCTGTCCGAATTGGCCTTCGGCTGAGGGTCATTCCAGATACCTACTCGATAAACGCCTTGCAACGGTCCTTTGGAAGAATTGATTTGCGGTGTTATGCCGGTCTCAAACACATAAAAGAAATAATCTTCGTCGTGAAATGTGGTTCTAAAGCCGCTTTCTCTTGCATCATTTTGGGCGTCCACCACGGCTGCAGAGAGATACCATCGTTCTGTTGGGCTGTAGAAACCGGCTATACCGAGTGCGTAATCAGGAAAAGGGATTGTCGGATTGTTGACCAAGGCGCTATTTAAGAACTGGGCGTTTTCGTCGTTGGCGAACAAACTGTTATCAAATGCCACTGGACAATCATGGTACTCGAAGCCGCCGGTAATGTCCATTTTGCCAACCCGCAAAAGAAAACTGTCGTCAAACATTGCTTGTTCATACCAAAGCTCAGTAACGACCATCGAATTTCTGGGCATAGCATCGCCATTTACACCGAATGCGCTGCCTACCGAAGGCCCGTCAATACCCTCGGACTTCGACCACCAACTCTCCGTGTGCACATATAATCTTGCACCTTCGAGACCAAGCAGTTTCTGCATATCTGCCGATAGCTCCAGGTCGTAGCTTCCTGAAAATCTCCCTGCCCGGCGATGTGTGCTGATACCGCCGTGAACATTTTGCTGATAGATATTTGTGACGCTGAGACCGAGCTCTATACCACTGTCAGAAAGGTTGT
>CAZOQJ010000002.1:0-60502 GCA_964581905.1 uncultured Pirellulales bacterium | reverse complement strand
CTGCCGGAGTGCTTTTTCCGGATTCGTATATGGCTGGCGCTTCATTACCGAAAATTGCGCTACGGCTGCACATTCCGCAGAATCCCTCTTACGCAGGGTCAGTACGCAATTGTTGACCCGGAAGATTATAAAGAGCTTGCGAAATACCAATGGTATGCGAAGGGATGCAGAAGGAGATTTTATGCGGAGCGGTGGGACAGCCGCGGAATCAAAGGAAAATGCGTGAAGATGCACAATGTAATAATGGGTACTGCGGAAGGCAAAATCGTCGACCATATCAACCATAACGGCCTTGATAATCGCAAGGCGAACCTTCGCTTTGCTACAGCCCAGCAGAATACGTGGAATAAGCGCAAGAAAATGGGCAATTCCAGCTCACGATACAAAGGTGTTAGCCGGTTAAAGGGTCAAAAAAAGTGGCGAACGGAGATATTCTGCAACGGCAGGAAGATACATATTGGTTATTTTGATGATGAGAAGGCAGCGGCGATGGCTTATGACGCCAAGGCAAAAGAACTGTTCGGAGAATATGCAGCATTAAATTTAGAATTTAAAAAGTAGAATTTTTTGAGATTGCCGCGGCCTCAAATGTTATAATGACAAATATAAAGCAAGTATTAAGGACAGTCACCTATTTTTTAGAGACGATTATGAGGTATGCAGGACTTACGGATGAGCCGGAAAAAAGAAAACGTGAACGTGGAAACCCCAGCGATTTCAAAATTATGCAGCAATTCACCTCCGACGCGGCTGCCCGGCAGTGGGAAAGGAGAATAACGGCCCAGGGATATGAAGAAGATACCAGCGGCAAAGGCTGGAAATATGGCTATACTTTTTCAATCTGAGGTCAGTATAATATTATAATAGAACCAAAAGATTTTTGCAGAGATTTAGAGCACTAACATAATGAAAATTCCACGGATATACCGCTGCGTCAATACGATAAAGTGCTGTTCAACCCCAAAATGCAATGCCCGTTGATTTCGAGGGCGATAATCGCCTGTTCGTGGTCAATATAGAAAACGTTGTCGCAGTATTTCGAAAATCATAGGGTAGTCCCGCCAACACAAAAGAGCCCACAACAATACCGATAAAGGCAGCATACACCAAAAAATCTTGAAATTTCCCTTTGTGATATTCAAAAATTCGGGTATTTTGGTGTGAAATACTTCGTCTACTTCAGTATTTCTGTGTGTTAGTATAACCACAAATAAAATGAGACAATTTTTTTATTAAGGGCAAATTAAGGAGAAAATGCAATGGGAGAAGAAATCAAATTATCAAAAGGTTTCATTCTGGGCTCGGCGTTGGGTGGAGGAATTCTGGCTTTTATCTTATACATGGCCGGCATAGCAAGCATAGCGAACACCGGAGAATCATTTCCGGGGTCCTTATTTATTGTGCTTGGAGCTTTGGCCGGCATATATGCTGCTGTTGTCGTTTGCATAATGGTCTATAGGATGTGGAAGGCCATCCAAGATGGTTATGCGCGCACTACACCCGGAAAGGCGGTTGGATTTATGTTCATTCCGTTTTTCAATCTTTACTGGATTTTCCAGGCTTATTGGGGATTCTCGAAAGATTACAATGCTTTCATCGAGCGTCACTTAATCGGAACCGATAAATTGCCGGAAGGATTATTTCTGACTTATGCGATTCTCTCATTAGCGTCAGTGGTGCCATACATAGGGATGCTTGCAGGCATTGCCTCCTTTATCATTTCCATTATATTAATAGTGAAGATTTGTGACGCAGTAAACGCTCTACAAACAGCAATGCCGACAGAATCGACCCCAACCACTTAAGCAGGTGTGCATTAGGCCCGGGCCGGACTATGGCCAATAAAATAAAGAATACCTGGTCTGCTAAAACAAAAAGGACCATCACCGCATTTTTGCCGGTATCTAAAAGCCGTAAGGGCAAGTGTATTAGTTGTGGTGCGTGCTGTAAGCTGCCTAACGTATGTCCCTTCTTAAGATTCGATTCGGATGGAAAATCTTTTTGTACTATTTATGACATCCGGCCATTAAACTGCAGAAAATACCCTCGAACTGAATCCGAGCTTATCACGGCTGATACCTGCGGATATAGATTTGAATAAAACCCCACATATCCTTCGCATCTATGAAACGACCCATATTATGAAGACCAAGAATATAGCTAAAAAAGAGGGTAGTAACGCCAGAATAGACAGTGTTTGAGCTTTTCTGGCCTTGTCTTTTAAGAGAATAAACTCTGTGTCATCAATATCATGTGTTTTACACAATGCTCTGCCGAATTTGAAACCATTAAACCATCCATCTAATGGACAACCAAAGTCTATTGCTTTTTCGGGATAGTTTTTCCATAGATATCTTCTCACTTTTAATCCAAGCCAATGAAATCTAATCCAAAGAATCACGACAATTAGAACGTATGTACAAAGTGTATATAGAACCCAATTTCCCATATGCTAATCTTTGTTGTTCGTTGGCTTTGTTTTTCTTATTGGTTTTTCCTGAGTGAATCGGCTGATGTTACGCACGGCCTGGCGAAGACGCTGCTCGTTTTCAACCAAGGCAATCCTCATGTAGCCCTCGCCCTGTTCACCGAAGGCCCTGCCCGGAGCGATTGCGACCTCCGCATACTCCATCAGGTCCATTGCGTAATCGATACTGCCCTTGCCTCTTAAGTGCTCATCCGGCACTTTTGCCCAGACGAACATCGAGGCGCGCGGTTTCTCGACCTGCCAGCCGATTCTTGTAAGGCCATCACAAACCACATCCCGGCGTGAACGGTATTTTTCATTCTGGGCGACAATATCAGCTTCGCAGTTTCGCAGGGCAATGATGCCGGCAATCTGCAAGGCCTGAAATATGCCGTAGTCGTAATAGCCCTTTATAGTCGCAAGGTAATCGAGCATATCCTTATTGCCAGCTGCAAAGCCAATACGAAAACCTGCCATATTATAGGGCTTACTCAAAGTAGTGAACTCGACACCGACATCCTTTGCACCCTTGACCGAAAGAAAGCTCGGCGCTTTATAGCCGTCAAAGCAGGTCTCGCCGTAAGCAAAATCGTGAATGACCGCTATTCCGAACCGCCTCGCCAGAGCTACGACCGGCTCAAAAAATCCCTCGTCAACCGTCATCGCGGTCGGATTGTGCGGGTAATTGAGAATCAATAATTTCGGCCTGGGGTAAAGATTCTCACAGACCATAGCAATATTTTCTATGAATTTTGCATCACAGCCAAGAGGAACCGAAATAACATTAGCGCCGGCTAAAGCAACGCCATAATTGTGAATCGGAAAGGCCGGGTCCGGCACAATTGCGGTATCGCCCGGGCCTAACATCGCCAGACATAAATGGCTGAAGCCCTCCTTCGAGCCGATGCAAGCCAGCACCTCTGTTTCCCAGTCCAGCTGCACGTTCCATTTCTGCTCGTATTTATTGGCAATTTCCTTCCGCAGCCCCTTAATTCCTTTTGATGCACTATACCGATGGTTGCGCGGGTCTTGTGCCGCCTCGCAGAGCTTGTCTATAACGATTTGCGGGGCACTATCGGAGGGATTGCCCATACCCAAATCGATGATGTCCGCACCCTGCTGACGCTTGGTGAGTTTCAGGGCGTTTAATCGCCCAAACAAATAGGGCGGCAAACGCGTTATTCTTTGTGCCGACTCAATCTTAAATTCTGCCATAATCTCATCCCACAAATTCAAAATATTTCTCCCCTCGTACAATCGGATAATCTACACCAAATAAGTGAATTTTCAAAGCTTTTTATCCGCCGAAACCTGTCCTTTACAGCTTCCATAGAGCAGTTGGGGCTGGATTGGTCTTGTCGCCGAGCATTTTTGGACAGACGGGAGGAGGAGGAATGGCGGATGATATAAACGTGGCCTTGCTTGGCGCCGGCGAGCAGGGACAAGTTCTGATGGACGCCTGTCTGAAGATACCGGGCATTCGGTTTAAGGCGGTCTGCGATATCTGGGCGGTCTGAACTTACTTCAAAAAACCTCGAAAAGATTTTAATGTTATTGAGCAAGTCAAAAACATAAAACCATACATTTCAAAAAATTTTAACTCTCGTCATTTCAACGACTTACGAATAATCACGCCAAAAAAGCTTTACATTCCTGATAGAAGTATAGAGGGGGTGCTATATTTGTAGGTGCTTAATGCCTAACGGTTTGCTGACGAAAGATGAGATACTTAAGGCGATTAACAGAGAGGCTGAGGATATTATCATTTTGACCGACAATCCTAAAATCTGCAAATGTGCAGAGAATCAGATGGTACTTACTGAGACACTGCGAGAAAAGCTCAAAGAGGAAGAGAATGGCTAAGCGAGGACGGCCAACTAAATACAAACCTGAATACTGTCAAAAGTTAATAGATTTCTTTGATATTGAGCCCTATGAAGACAGGGAAATCCCTCATTATGATAAGAATACAGGCAAAGTAGTGGTTTGGAAAGATATTAAGCGAATGCCGAATAAATTACCTACTTTGCGGGATTTTGCTAAAAAAATAAAGGTTCATATCTCAAATGTTTATGATTGGGTGAATCCAGAAGCGAGTAGTTATCAAAAAAAGTTTCACGATGCTTTTATACATGCCAAAGAAATCCGCAAGTGGTTTTTAATTCAGAATGGCCTGCAAGGTTTATATCCACCGCTTTCTTTTAAATTCGTGGCTATCAACTGCACAGATATGGAAGATAAATCGGAGACGCTATTCACCTTGCACCATATGATCAAATAGGAGTTACAGGGGGGGTATATATGAAAGGGGATGTAAATGGCGCTATTGTTAGGATACGATGTCGGAAGCTCCTCGATTAAAGCTACATTGATAGAAGCTGAAACGGGCAAGGTTCTGGTGACGGCGACTTTGTCCAAAAAAGAACAGACTGTGGAAGAAAACAGGGAACATGCAGCTTTCTGGAAGATTATGAAGTGGGCCATACCTATATTTGTTTCTGTTCTTCTGACATTAGCAGTTATCTTTCTGACACTATACTTGCATACCCTGACAAATTTTACAACACAAATGGTAGAGATGAAGGTGGAGATTGAACAACAGCAGAAAGAAATTGCAGAATTAAAGCTGAAAATTGAAAGCCAGCAGCAGAAACTAAATGAAGTTACAGAGCGCACGACAAAAAATGAGGTTGAAATTGAGCATCTAATTGGAAGAAATATACAGCTTGAAAATCTGGTGGAGAAACAGTCGGATAGAAAAAGGAATCATAGAAAATAACATAGTGGAAACTAAAATTGCTTTACGAGACTAACGCCAAGATGTTTGTATCGTTTGCGTCCAAGCCGCTCAGGATACCGAGCTACTCTTTAATCTTACTGTCCCGGTATTGAATATAAATATTGCGTATCGCCACATAGGGGTCAAGGGCATCGGCCTTGATTGACTCATATTCTCCGGTGTGAAACGTGGCCTTGTTAGTGTACTTGCCAGCGGTTAAACCCATCGAGAGCTCCTCCGGCTCCACATAGCGTATGGGGTTCGCAAACTGGTCGCCAACAAGCCCGACAGTATCGCGAAGTGTTGACGGCCCCAGGATTGGCAAGACGAGATAAAAGCAATTCCCCAGGCCCCATACACCCAGGGTCTGGCCCAGGTCCTCCTCAGCTGGTTCCAGTCCATATTTATCCAGTGCCGGGTCCCCAAAGCCCAGAACGCCTATCGTGGTATTGACCATAAACCGGCGCAGCTCAATGCAGGCAGAGTCTCCTTTTCCCTGCAGCATGCAGTTTGCGAAACGAATAGGCGTGGTGACATTATTGAAGAAGTTACTCACTCCGAACCGAACCGAACCTGGTACTATGCCTTTATATGTATATACGACAGGTTTCAATACCCAGAAATAGAGAACATCATTCACCTGGAACATAACCCGATTTACGGGTTCCAGCGGGTCCGGCACTCTAACTATTTGTCCTTCAAGCTCATCTTCGAGCAATTCAAAATTGTCATCTTTAGGTTCTTCAGGAACCTTATGCGCCCTGTTGGGGTCAATGATACTGACGACCTGGCTATAAAAGGGGATTTTTTCTGAGCTGGCGCAACCAGTAGTCATTATGGCCAAAACAACGATAATCCATACTGGCTGTTTCATACAACTCTTCTCAACAATTTATTCCAATTTTCCTAATGCCATCTTATTCTATTCATTTCAGTTTCTCAAGTTTCTTTTCCAAGCGCTTTGCCCAGAATCAGCAATCGAGGCAGTAAAGTAAGGTTGGCAAGAAGCGCCATCAGCATGACCAATCCCGTCAGCAGGCCAAAAAAAACACTGGGGATGAAATTGGACATAGCAAGAATGGAGAAACCAATAATGACAATTACCGACGTGTAGTACATGGCATAGCCAATGCTTCCATGACATCGATGCATTGTCTGCAGGTAATTGCGGTCTTTCTGAAATTCATGTTTGAATCTATGGATATAGTGAATAGTATCATCGACGGAAATTCCTAAGCTGATGGCCGCTATGGTTATAGTCATCATATCGAGAGGGATGTTCAGCCAGCCCATTACACCAAGGACAAACACGATAGGCAGTACGTTCGGAAATATAGCAATCAAAGCAATCTTGAGCGACCTAAACAATGCCAGAAACATCCCCGACAACGCTAACACGGTGATACCCAATGTCAGTATCTGAGAACCGAACAGGCTCTGCAGCATATTATTGTACAGGACAAGCAGGCCGGAAAGACGAACTTGTTCAGCGTCAAAGCCCAGTTTGCCGGTTAAGTCCGACGCAATCTTCTTCAGCAGCACATTACGCCTAAGAGTTTTTTCAGAATCCCTGACTCGGACCCAAAAGCGGGCCTGATTATGCTCCACTGAGACATACGGCCTGACCAGTAAAGTCTTGAACTTGTCCGGGGTTTCACTATAAAGCAGGGCAAGCTCAAAACTGTCCAGAGGCTTGCCTTTGTTCAACTTCTCCGCTATACCCAACATGCTAGCCAACGACAAAACCTTGCCGGTTTCCGGCAGACTGTCAAGATAAGAGTGCACGGCCTTTATGCGGGTCATCTTTTCAGCGGTAAACCAGTACTTCTCGTCCGCAGCGGCCTCGTCCAATTCATCAAATTCGTCGAATTCATCATTACTTTCGCCAACAGGCTCGGCAGACGCTGAAAGAGCGTTAGCCCCCCCAAACTCTATAATGACATCAAAGGGAGTAGTACCGCCCAAGCGCTGGTCTATCACTTTCATACCCTGGTGAATCTCAGTATTTTTTTGGAAATAATCGATAAAGCTGTTTTCCACCTCTAATTTCGAGATGCCAACGAAGCTCCAAATAAAGGCGAGGCCGCTGATACTCACTATAAGCACACCATGATGCTGGGTGAATCTCGCCAGTATGGATGTTATGCTGAAACGCCTCTCTCGTACGTTCGGCGGCGTCTCTCTGGGTAAAAGTATCAGCACAGGAGGAAAAAGAAGAAAGGTCACGAAGAGAGACACAATCAAGCCTGCTATCATCATCCAGCCGAATGTGATGACTGGTAAGATATCACAGAATAACAGAGACCCAAAACCAGCTATCGTAGTCAGTACCGCATAAACACAGGGTTTTAGCTTCGACTGGATGGTTTCAAGAATCAACTGGTGGTTAGAAGCTTGAGGACTCTGGACTAATAGTTCCCGGTACCGCACAACCAGGTGAATCACAATGGTTAAGGTGATGATAAGCTGCAAAGAGACGAAGTTAGATGATACGACCGTCACCTCCCAGCCAAACCATCCCAACAGACCAATCATGCAAACAACAGAGACCACGCAACAAAGCACCGGCAGGCATATCCAGCGAATTCTCCTGAATATAATAAACAGTATAAGAATCATAAAGAGCAGGACACCGAGACCAAACACCTTCAGGTCGTTCTTAATGAAGGTTATCATATCCTCCGCAATCATACCTACTCCCCCAAGAAACAGGTCTGCATCCCGGCGATAGTTGTCCATTATCGTCCGTATCGTCGTGATGTCCTTATGGCGCCGCTGCCTAATCTGGTCTCTGTGTTGCTGGAACTGCTTAACTACATCCTGCAACTCAGCTCGCTCTGCGTCAGTTATTGAACCCGATGCTTTCTTCATCCGCAACTCATTGCGGCGCTGGAGCAAATCGCGATAAACATCATCGCCTGAGAAATTAATCAGCAAGGCTGTAGTCCGTAAATCCGAGCTAAGCAACAGGTTTTGGTAAAGAGGGCTTTCACTAAGCTCAACCCTGGCCAGCTCCCTATCTACCGTCGGCGATTCGATGGTGGAAAGGTCGGCAGTAAGCTCCTTCAGCGATACAGGCGGACTCTCCAGCAAAGGAACATCAAGGATGGAAAGAACCGATACGACGCGTTCTATGGATTTTAAATCGTCCCGCAGTCGGGCTAACCTGGCCAGTGTCTCCGGCGAGAACAGGCCGCCTTTGGGAGTATATGTCAGGACCAGAAATTCGTGCTGCCCATAACGGCTGCTAATCAGACGCGAATAGCGGAGGTCCTCGTCATTTTCCATGACCAGTGTTTCCGCAGAGGCGTCCAGCCTGAAATGTCTGGCCTGGAAGCCGAGAAAACCAACCACTACCAGCATACAGAGAATAATTGTCCTGGGATGCCCCAGAACCACATGGTTAAAAAAAGATGTTACCAGTGAGCGGCATTTCGTCATAATAGCTGTCAACCCTGCAAATTGGGTAGTTAACTATCCGGCGGCTTCTCCAGACGGGAAAAAAGGTCCTGAACAGTGCCGTGGCTTAGGATATCGTTGAATTGTGAACGGTAGGTCAGAAGAATACTCACGCCCTGTATTTCCACATCATAGATTTTCCAGCATTTGTCCGCCCTGCGAAACTTGTATAGTACATCCATCTTACCGTTTCTGGATATCAGCTCCATTGGAACATATATAGTGTCCTTTTTTTGTTCTTTTTGTTTGATAAGAACTTTTTCATCCCTATAAAGTGAGATTTTGTTCCGATATGATGTCTTAAGCCGCTCGGTAAAAAGCCGGGTGAATTTCTCACCTTGTTGTGGGGTCAATTTGGGCCAATGTTTCCTCCCCAAAGCAAGTTTAGACATCATGGGGAAATCAAAGTACGGACTTACGATTTTATCAATTTGCGTTTCTTTTGCTTTCCTATCGATGCTCTTATTCTGCAGGATTGAAATAACAGCATTCCACTTGACAAACAAAAGCCCGCTCGGCTCGTTTGGGTCGTTCGGGTCATTCGGGGCCTTATCATCTGCGCTAATGGCCTGAGACGTAACTAACAAAAATAAAAGAACAAACCAAAATTTTTTCATAATATATCGATTATTTCGTTTGTAGCCTCTTAAAAACCATAATTTTATACCTCCCTGTCGTGCAGGCTACGATACAGGGTCCGAATATGTCTTTTTCAAAAACGAGGTCTGCTTTAGTTGCAGCCCAATATGTTCTCCTGGCCTTATCACGCTTAAATTATAGCATCGGTCAATTAACTAAACAATTGTTAAGAACTTTTTTTTCACAATTCATTATTCCTGCTTCTAATCTGCGGCCTGTGACCTATTGTCTGTGCACTGCCCCGCTCTGAGAATCCAAAAACAAGCCAAATCAAAGGATATACATTACCTTCTACGCAAGAAGAAACACTACTCCCATTCGATTGTTGCCGGCGGCTTGCTGGAAATATCATAGACGACACGATTGACACCACGAACCTCATTTATGATTCTGCCGGATATCACGCCAAGCACCTCATAGGGAATCTGCGAAAAATCAGCAGTCATAAAATCGGGTGTCTCCACCGCCCTGACGGCAATAACGTTTTCGTAACTTCGCTCATCGCCCATTACTCCAACTGTTGAGACCGGCACCAGTACCACAAGGGCCTGCGAGATTTTTCTATACAGCCCTGCTGATTTTATCTCATCAATGAGGATTTCATCGGCGGCCCACAGGACCCGCAATCTTTGCTGCGTAACTTCTCCGATAATTCTCACCGCCAGCCCGGGGCCAGGGAAAGGGTGCCGCCAGACAACATCTTCCGGCAGTCCCAGATATTCGCCGACAAAGCGTACCTCATCTTTGAACAAGTCCCGCAACGGCTCAATCAGCTCAAAACCGAGTTCAGCAGGTAATCCGCCCACATTGTGATGGATTTTTATATTCGCCGCGGGGTTGCCGTCCTTGCAGCCCGATTCGATAACATCAGGATAAAGTGTCCCCTGAGCAAGAAATTTCGCATCGGCAATCTTCGAGGATTCGGATTTGAAGGCCTTGATAAACTCTGAGCCAATAATTTTTCGTTTTTGCTGTGGCTCTGTTACGCCTGCCAGGGCTGATAAAAACTGCTTTGACCAGTCTATAACCCGAAGGTCTATGTGAAAATGGTCTCGAAAAGTTGACTCGACCTCTGCGCGTTCGTTTCTTCGCAGAAGACCATTATCCACAAAAATACATATAAGCTGCTCGCCTATCGCCTTGTGAAGCAAAGAAGCAGTAACTGAAGAGTCCACCCCGCCGCTCAGGCCGCATATCACCGTAGCATCACCAACTTTTTCGCGAATCGCTTCGACACTCTCACTGACAAAGTCGCTCATCTTCCAGTCACCGCTGCAATCACAAATGTCATAGAGGAAGTTCTGTAAGATTGTTGAGCCCTTCGGCGTATGCGCAACCTCAGGGTGGAACTGAACACCAAAAAACTTCTTTTTCTTATGTCTAATCGATGCGAAAGGACAGGTAGGTGTGGCTGCCAAGGCGACAAAATCACCGCTTAATTTATCAACCTGGTCGCCATGACTGGCCCAGACCGTGGTCGAATCCGGCATATTCGTAAACAAATCACTTTTATCAAGGATTGACAAATTTGTTCTGCCATACTCGTGCCTCCGGGCGGCAATAATTTTCGCACCCAAAATCTGACAGCCAAGCTGCATCCCGTAGCAGATACCCAGAACCGGCACGCCCAGCTCGAAAATTTTCTCATCGCACCCGGGAGCATTTTTTTCATAGACACTTGCAGGGCCGCCTGAAAGTATCAATCCCTTGACCGGTAATCGTGACAACTCTTCCGCAGTCGTACCCGCTGGGAAAATCTGTGAATACACATTTTGTTCTCTAACACGCCGGGTTATCAACTGGCAGTATTGACTTCCAAAATCAAGAATGGCTATTGTCTCATGGTACATAATTTATAACTAAAAGACAGAACACAGAGCACATGCTAATCTTCAAAAGGTACAGCCGCCGAATAATTCGGTGCTTCCTTGGTTATCTGTATATCGTGCGGATGTGACTCGGCAGCTGATGCATGGCTTATACAAACAAACCGGCCTTTCTTTTTTAGCTCTTCGATAGTCCGTGCCCCACAATAGCCCATACCGGCCCGCAGTCCACCAACGAGCTGATAGACAAAGCAGCCGAGCGCTCCACGGTATGGCACCCGTCCTTCTACGCCTTCGGGTACAAGCTTGTTTTGCTCGGTCGAGCTTCTCTGCCCATATCTTTCCGCTGAACCTTTGACCATTGCCCCCAAAGACCCCATCCCCCTGTATTCTTTGAACTGCCTTCCTTTATAGATAACTAACTGACCTGGACTTTCCTTTAGACCCGCAAACAATGAACCTATCATTACGCTCGAAGCCCCTGCAGCAATTGCCTTGGTTATATCGCCCGATTGTCTTATTCCGCCGTCGGCAATAACGGGAACATTATGCTTCTGCGCCGCCTGGACGCAGTTCATTATCGCAGATATTTGAGGCACTCCTACACCAGAAATTATTCTGGTAGTACAAATTGCACCTGGGCCGATGCCAACTTTCACTGCATCTGCACCAGCTGCTATCAAATCCTCCGTCGCCTCAGCGGTGGCGATGTTACCTGCAATCACGTCAATATCATAATCGGCCTTGATTTTCTTAACAGTATCAATAACATTTTGAGAATGGCCGTGAGCGGTATCGACAACGATAATATCGACATCGGCAGTAATCAGGGCCTCGATTCGTTCGTACTCATGGACGCTGACCGCGGCGCCGACTCGGAGGCTGCCACGCTTATCCCTGGCAGCTCTGGGATATTGCTGAACACGGTCAATGTCCCTCATGGTAATCAGGCCTGCCAGTTCGTTATCTTTATTTACTAAAAGGAGCTTCTCAACCTTATGCTTTTGCAGAATCTCTTTTGCCTGTTCGAGTGTCGTGCCGGCTGGACCGGTAACAAGGTTATCCTTTACCATTACAGAGCTTATCTTGACATCGTAGTCTTTGAGGAACTTCAAATCCCTGCGGGTCAGAATTCCTGCGAGCTTTTTGCCTTCGACAATAGGTATGCCGGAGACGTTCTGCTCGTTCATCAGCTCCTGCGCCCTTCTGACGGGTTCGTCGGGGGACAGCGTTACGGGGTCAAGAATCACTCCGTGCTCGGAGCGTTTGACCTTTGCGACCTCTCTTTTCTGTGCCTCGATTGTAAGATTCTTGTGGACGATGCCGATCCCGCCCTCTTGGGCCAGCGCTATGGCCAGTTGTGCTTCGGTAACGGTATCCATCGCAGCGGAGATAATCGGGATATTTATACTGATATTTTTGCTCAGTTTGGTGCTGGTATCGGCCTGGCTTGGCACAAAATCGCTTTTGGCGGGTATCAACAGCACATCATCGAAGGTTATACCATCAGCGATAATCTTGCTGGTTTTCTGCTTAGTAGAGGTCTTCTTGTCCATTTTTTCTCTCCAAAATCAGTCGCCACCTAACTTTAAGGTACGCCAGTATAATATCACTACAAGCCACCGTCAAACCCATTTTTCCACTTCGCTGTTATTCATTTTGAAGGCCAATATTTGTGGGATTGTCTCGTTTTATTTTGACGCAGCGGTGGATTTGGATTATCCTAAACGGCCGATAGAATAATTTATGCTTTATTAAACCTTTTTGGGAGGACAAAAACCTATGGAATGTCCAGTATGCGGAAAACAGTTACAGCAGATGACTGCTGGAGACATTACGGTCGATGTATGCAAGGGCGGCTGTGGAGGAATATGGTTCGATAATTTTGAACTGAAAAAATTCGATGAGCCGCATGAGTCGGCAGGAGAGCAGCTGTTAGAAACCGAACGAGATGAAAGTGTAACCATCGACCGTACAAAACAGTTGAAATGTCCGAAGTGCAACAATGTTGTGATGATGAGGCACTTTTTCAGTGTCAAAAAGCGGGTCGAGGTCGATGAGTGTCCGGGCTGTGGCGGCTTCTGGCTTGATGCCGGTGAGTTAGGGAAAATACGCAGTCTTTTCAAAACTGAAGAGGAGAGGAACAAGGCCGCCGATGAGTATTTTCAGGAAGTCTTTGGCGATAAACTCGCTGCAATGCAAGCCGAGGATGAAGCCAATCTCGCCAAAGCAAGAAAGATTGCAAATATGTTCCGCTTTATTTGTCCGAGCTATTACGTCCCGGGAAAACAGGATTGGGGCGCTTTTTAGCTTCCCTCGGATAGAAGTTATACAGGCGATATCAGTACCTCAAATAGGTTTTGTGAGGTACTTGACGGTATTTTCAAAAGAAATATCGGGCTGGTGATAATATCAAACACCGGCTGACTAAGCACTCTATACAAGCTGCGGAGTAACTGTTACCAGCAATAGCACCGTGCAAAAAGCCAAAAAACAAGTTGACGCACGCTGATTCTCAAGCTAAAATGCCTCGGTTTTTTTTTGAACTATAATTAGTTTTTAAGGAGGTAATGATACGACATGAGTACGGCAAAAGTATTATTACAGGATAAATTAACGGCAGAGAATTACAAAAAGCTTGCTGCTCTGGATAATCCCAAGATGCACGAGTTTGTGGCAGATGCGATTGAGCTAACACAGCCGGCTTCTGTCTTTGTCTGCAGCGGTTCAGACGCTGACAATGCTTATATTCGTGAATTAGCCATAAAGAATGGCGAAGAGCTCCCGCTGGATATCCCCGGCCATACCTGTCACTTTGATGGATATCACGACCAGGCCCGCGATAAAGCCAGAACAAAGTATTTATTACCACCCGGCTCACAATTAGGCGAAAGTCTTAACTCCATCAACAAAAAAGAGGGTGTCGAAGAGGTCCGCTCATTCTTGAAAGACTCGATGGTCGGCCGGGAGATGCTAATTTGCTTTTTCTGCCTGGGCCCACTGGATTCGGATTTCTCTATCCCCTGTATTCAGATAACCGATTCGCCCTATGTTGCTCATAGCGAAATCATCCTTTACCGGCCTGGATACGAGCAATTCAAAAAAATCGGCTCTTCACCCGATTTTTTCAGGTTCATTCACTCTGAAGGCGAGCTTGAAAATGCCGTTAGCAAAAATATCGACAAACGCCGGGTCTATATCGACCTCGAAGAGAATCTTGTTTACAGTGTCAACACCCAGTATGGCGGCAACACAATAGGCCTGAAAAAATTGGCCCTGCGACTGGCTATAAATAAGGCATCAAACGAGGGCTGGCTCGCCGAGCATATGTTCTTGATGGGCGCTCACGGCCCGGGTGGGCGCGTGACATACTTCGCCGGCGCATTTCCATCAGCCTGCGGCAAGACATCGACCTCAATGCTGCCCGGGCAAACCATCGTCGGCGACGACATTGCCTACTTACGAAAAAAGAATGGCCAAGCCCGCTGCGTAAATGTTGAAAAAGGTATCTTCGGCATCATTCGCGACGTCAGCGCCGAAGATGACCCGATTATTTATGAAGCCCTGACAAGCCCCTGTGAAGTTATCTTCTCCAATGTTTTAATTGATAACAAGAAAAAACCTCATTGGCTCGGAATGGGTGCCGAATTGCCGACAGAAGGTATCAACCACTCCGGACAATGGCATAAAGGTAAAACCGACGCTGATGGCAACGAAATTACCGCCTCGCACAAAAATGCTCGCTATTGCCTCAACATCCCCGACCTCAGTAACTGTGACCCGTTACTCGATGGCCCGGAGGGTGTTGTAGTCGGCGGTATCGTTTACGGTGGACGTGACAGCGATACCTGGGTCCCTGTTGAACAAGCCTACAACTGGACTGAAGGTATCATTATAAAAGGTGCCGCTCTGGAATCTGAAACAACCGCTGCAACACTCGGCAAAGAAGGTGTCAGAACCTTCAATCTGATGTCAAATCTCGATTTCCTCTCCATTCCGCTGGGGCGATATATCCAGAATAATCTGGATTTCGCCAAAGGCATTGACAAGCCGCCGATTATTTTCTCGGTCAACTATTTTCTCAGGGGTAAAGACGGCAAATACTTAAACGGCATGGCCGACAAGAAGGTCTGGATTCTCTGGGCTGAACTCCGCACAAATGGCGATGTTGAGGCAATCGAAACTCCAACCGGATTGATACCAAAATATGAAGATTTGGCAAAACTATTCAAAGAACATCTCAATACACAATACGACCAGGCCGATTACATCCAGCAGTTCACGGTTCGCATACCTGAAAACCTTGCCAAGCTCGACCGCGTCGAGAAAATCTACAAAGAAAAGGTCCCTGATACGCCCCAGATACTCTATGACAGCTTTGATAAGGCTCGCAAACGCCTAAAAGCAGCTCAGGATAAATATGGCGATTACATCTCGCCGCTTGATTTGACCAGCTAAAGAGTCCCGGCTGGTTAAGGCACAAGCGAAAAGGCCTCAAAAAGACAATGGAAACGTCTCTAACGGGGTGGATAAATAATCAATACTTATTATATAATAACAAGGCCTCTCCCGCATCCGCGGGAGAGGTTGAAGGAATCGATAAAAAATTTCGGCATGTCTGGCCGTGCTGCGTCCGTCGCAGCAAGCGGCTAAAATTTGTAAATCACACTCACACCCACTGCCGGTGCTGCGCAACGGTAATCAGCACTGCCCTCGCCGCCGTAGTTGCGATGGTTGAAGTCGCAATCGAGTATCCCGAGCAGATTATAACCGTCAACACGGAACGTCAGATTCTCCTTCGGCTGATACTGCAGACCCAGGTTCAGAAAGTAACTGGCGCGATATGAACGCTCCCAGTTAAGCGCATAGCCGTTCCTGTTTGCAACATACTCGGCGTAGTCTTTCAGACCCGGATATCCCCAGTAGATACGCAGCGAGCCGTCAAGCGTCCATCTTTCATTCAGCTTGTGCCGTGCGATTATTTTGGTGACATGATTCGCGAATCTCTGCAGGTCATCACCATAACTATACGGTTGGGCGCTGAATTGTATTAACGGGTCAGCTGAAAGCATGCTTGGGTCACCGAGTTTAAAATCGGTCAATTGGGTATAACTATGCGAAATCATCACACGTGTGCGCTCCGTATGATACGTGGCCTCCAGCTCAATACCCCAGTCTTTCATCGTACCAACTACCGTCTGTCCGCCTGCCGCATTCGACCAGCCGATAAGCTCAAGCTGGTAATAGTTAAATACCGAAACAGCCAGGTCAAGGCTTTTGCTGTGCCTGCGCTCGTAGCGAACCTCAATACTCTCAAGGTTTTCAGGATGACTAGAATGGTCCTCAGCCTTTTTCATTTCCTCTTCGTAGTTTGCACGGACAGACCTTGCCCACATAAGCTTTAATGTATCTTTTTCGTTCGGCGTATATATAACAGACGCTCTCGGCGAAGACATCCAGTCGGTAAATTTGTGCTTGTCAAAACGTACACCTAAAAAGGTTGTGAACTGGTCACTAATCGTCCACTGATGCTCACCAAAGACTGAATACATATTGGTTCCCCAGCGAGGCATAGCAGAGCCTAAAGCGCTGGAGAGGGCGGGCATATTAGGCCAGCCGTGACTGGGATAGCCGTATTCCCCGTGCAAAAGCTCAAATCCTGTTGCTATCTTATGCTTCTTGTTGATGTCATGCCGGACTACCAGCTTACCTATATACTTGTTTTCACTGGATGCATCCTGCCACCAGCTGTGAATCCTCCGCTGAAAATCAAGCATATCATAGCTGAAAGATGCTTCCAGATTTGTTTTCTCACCAAACTCTCTATTATACCCGACGAAGCCGGTTGCCTGCTGATAAGCATAAAAGCTGTCCTGGAGCGGCAGTGCCCAACTGCCAGACCAGCCATAGGGCCCACGGGCCACAAGTCCTGTAGGCCAGAAAATCATCTTTCCGCCTCGCGTGTAACGCCCCCAGAAGTTCCATCTGCCCTTTGTTAACTCGGCATACAATTTCATAGGTGCTATATCCCTTGCGGCCTGTCCGTCATTTATTGACACGCCCGTTAAAGGATTACCTTTTGGGAGACTATCCCATGGCATTGGTGAGTCTGACTCATCCTCAGGTGTCGCCGGGTCATCAACAGGTGCCGCCGGAAAATCGACTCCGTAAATCTGAGGAGCGTCATACTCACTGGCACCTGGATATTTAGCTACGCCGACATAAATAAAGTAACCGCCATCCCCATCATCAAACTTGCGTCCATGTTTCACCTCGCCCGAGTAAAATTCCTCAACGGCACCAAGCCGGCCTGTTATCTCCGTGCCCTGGAACGTCTCGGAGTTATGCGTGATAATGTTGATTACCATAGCTACCGCACCCGGACCGTACAAGGCAGAACCCGGGCCGCGGACTACGTCGATATGGTGAATGTCCCGCATAAACACAAGGTCTCGCTCGGTTAGGGCGCCAAAATGGGTACGCTCATTCATAACCCGGTTATTAACCAAAATCAGATACTTATCGTCGCGGTCGCTTAAGATACCGCGAAGCCCCATATTGTCCGGTTCCCAGTGATTGTGCCACCACTGCAGGTTCGGCACGTAAATATCCAGCAGCTCAAACAGACTGCGGGCGCCCGAGGCCTGTATCTGCTCTTCCGTTATGACGGTGACAGCAGCCGGAACCAGCCGGGGCTTGGCCTCTGTTAGGGTCGCAGTTCCGGCAACCTCTACTTCCATCAACTGCTCGATAGTCATCTCAAACAATTCCGGCTCCTTCTCAGGTACCACCGCTTTAGCAAAGCCGTTCCAGAAAATTGCCACTACAACAAAAATTCTCAAACTAAATGTAACTAATTTTCCAGCCATAATCATTACTCCCTACTTAGCACAGGCTTTGCCAGCTCCAGCCTAACGGCTATCGCAATTGAGCTGTCCGGCCAGCCGTGCACCTATTATATTTTGAAATCTCACACAAAATCCCCATTACTCTAAATCTGCCAAAGAGACATGGTCTTTTCGTTTACCACGCCACAGCAGACAACACTTTCTTTCACTAATTCACTTTTCCGCCTCATATCACAGCCAACTATATCGGCATAATTTCCGATGAATGTTAACCTAAATCCCCCTATGCCCGAAGAACTTCACAAACAAAATAAATCCAATTTATCATCCGCATTTTCTCCTCAAGTCTACCGTCTTATAATGTTGTACATAAACCTTGCAAAAAGCAAAAAAACAAAAAAGCAAAAGACCTGATAAACCAAATATCCAAAAATCACTAAGTTTCTACAAGCATACGATTTTCGGACTATACTGCGGTTCAGTGCACAGTATGGCCAAGACCATTAATCACTCTGTTCTTTCATTTAATTGGTAGTAAAATAAGGGTTGACAAAAGCAAAATTCGGCTGTATACTTTAATAATAAAGGGAGAATGGAGGAGGTGTGTAAAATGGCTAAAAAATGGATAACAATTTGGGCTGCAGTTGTTCTGTGCCTGGGATTGGCCTTTTTCGTCGGCTGTGAGAGCGACGCCCAGACAGGTGCCGGTGTTGGAGCATTAGCTGGTGCCGGTATCGGTCAATTAGCAGGTAGAAACACGGAATCAACATTGATTGGAGCAGCAGTAGGCGGCACTGCCGGCTACATGATAGGCAATGAGCAGGACAAGAAAAAGGCCAAGGCAGAAACAGATGCGCTTCGGCAGGAAATGAACACTGTCACGGTCAATGTCACCAACAGCAATGGCTCTATTACGCCGGTTACGCTCAAAAAGCAAGGCGTTGGTTATGTTGGTCCGCGAGGCGAGTATTACAACAAGCTGCCGACATCCGAACAGCTAAAGCCAATATATGGTTTCTGAAAATTGGTAACTGGTGATTGATAACTATTTAACCAATTCTGCTATGCAGGATTATAGGTAAGGTCTGAGTAGCCAGGTTGCTTTCGGGGTCTATCAGGCCATTTCAATTCATTAAACAAAAACTCATTGGCCTGGCGTATCATCACAGCCGGCATATAAGGGCACATTTCAAGTGAACCAACTACATCATTGTCGTATTTGCTTAAAGTATTCAGCAGGTAGTCCCACTTTTCACGTGATATACCACCCTGCAAACCAGGCGGCACATGGTCATCCATTTGGCCGTAATTGTCGGTCAGGTGCAAATGACCCACTCTCGCAGCCAAATCGTCAACATACTGTTTGAAGCCAAATTGCGGGTCCAGATTGGCATAGCCGGTGTCGAGGCAATACCAAAGAGACCCAAATCTTTCACCGACCTCTCTGAGAATCGGCAGCGAGCCGGTTTCGAGGCACAATTTGACTTCGTTACGCTCAGCCAAATTAACTACCTCAGCAGTAAAGCCATCAAGTGCCGCAATGCGTTCTGCAGACTCGCAGCTTCCGTTGATGCCCAGGCTTCGTAAATCAGCTACAATATTCGCCTTGAGCTGCTTGGCGCACTCGATTTGCTCATTCCACTGCTCTAATGTTGGTCTATCGTCGCGAGAGCACATTGAGACCAGCATACCATCAGTAGCGGCGGCCAACCTCGGCCAATTACGCCTCTCATAACGGCACTCATTCTGGCCTTTTATATGTGGCAATAACTCTATCCCGAAACCCAATTCCCGTAAGAACTGGCACTCCTGCTCAAGGGAAAGAGGGTGCTCACGACCCCAAAATACCATTGTGGAAACTACATACCTGATTCGCATTATGCCGGCTCCATATCCAACCGCTCCATACACCCTCCTATATAAAGTTTAGCTACTGTATTATCGAATCAAAATAAACAGGCCTTCAAAATTTCTTAAAAATCGAGGTACTTTTCAGGCCGGTAACGTTGTTTTTAGCGAAAAGATGACCGCCAAAAACCCTTTTTGGCCGAATAATACTCATATTTCGTATTGAGCGACGAAAAGAATTGACGTAGGGGGTGATAAAAAATTAAGACTCAAAAGAAAAAAGGGCCGGCTAAAAATAGCCGGCCCTTTTTGCTTTATCTGTTAGGTTTTTATTCAAGTTCTGATTTAACCGATTCTATGAATTTCAGCCAGGAGCCCTCATCTATGACCTCTCTCGCTTCTGGTTCCAGTCGGAAATCCAAAACACGCTGCGAACTGGCCTGTCTTAATAAAAAGCAGCAAGAGCAAAAAATCTATTAGGGGCAAGTTGGGTCATAACCTATTCCGCCCCAGCAGCCCTTCTGAATGTATTGTAAATCCTCATAGTCATCGCAGGTGGCCGGCACATATTTGTACCGATTATCCGTGACATCCCCAGGCGTCATATCAATCGGAGCACCCGGCACCGTGCACAACTCCCCAGTTGGTACATTCCCATTTACCCTTGCATATATTATTGTCCACATACCTTTCCACTTACGGTGTTCACTGTGGCCATCTGCAAAGGATACATTAACTCCGTCACTGTGTCTCGATGGCGGGTTGTCAAACCAACATTCGCTCGAATAATGAACACCGAAGCTATCAGGCGTTAAAAAACCTTCATCAATAAAAACCATTCTTTTTGCCGGTGGCGGGTCGGAAATCTCAGACAGTTTTTTAATCCAATAACCCTGTTTATGATATATAGAGCCAAAACCAGTTCTGGCTATGGTCAAACCATTCATGCCGTCCATTATCGAGTACGTCAACATCTCTCTGGGCTGACCGGCTGGACAACGATAAAGCTTCAAATTTTTACAATATGGCCATAACGCTCCATCTCTAATCGCATCTTCTGTACAATGTACATAATTTCTCCGGCCCACCCCTACCCAAGGTTTCTCATCCTTATGATAGGTATAGTCGTCCGAACTAGGTTGAGGGGGGTCGGCGTGACAATAGCCGTGCTCACCCAACAACGGCGCTCCATTAACAATCCTGCCATCATTATCATCCGCATACTGATGCCAGGCAAGAGACAACTGTTTGAGATTGCTAAGGCAGACGGCACGTTTGGCCCGCTCCCGTCCCCCGCTGCCAATAGCACCGAGGCTCATCAGCAGAAAAACCAAACAAACCAGAGCAACAGCAAGGTCTTTTTTCGTAAAAGCTATTTTCGATTTCATAATCTTATTCCCCGCTTAGCCAAATATCAGCCAAGTCAGCCAAATCAGCAACATCCACATACAGGTCTCTGTCTATGTCACCTGCAAGATATATTTCATCACCTTCGTAATCGCATAGCGATTGGACTGTGTATATATCTGTACATTCAAGCCAATCGGTCGCCAGAACAGCGAAATCGATGAAGTTAACGGTTCGGCTGCCGTCCAGGTCCTGCGGCCGGTGCAAAACGAGCATCTGGCCGTTGCAGTCTCCGCCTTCAATCGCCCATACCACATTATTGGCGTCACCGATTAGCATTGTATTATCCTGCCCATCGGCAACTATTATCGTATTGTCAGCAGGGATTACAGGGAAGTTAAGCCCCCGGTCGCTATGAAATCGGGCTATTTCCTCACCATCAGGATTAACTACGCAAAGGCAGCCATCATCGCTGGCGGCGTAGATAAGGCCATCATCTCCCACCGTCAAGGTAAAGCCGCCCACCATACCAAGCCGGGTCACCCACTTGATACTGCCATTGGGGTCAACCGCCCGCAGGTATGGGTCGTCGAAGCTTACATAAATTGTCCCATCCGGCCCCAAAGCCGGCTCAGACCAGCCTCCCGCATCACTATATTCTTCGAGGTAGTTAGGCAAGTCTCCACATTCGCCCAGAAACTCTGCCCATGCTAAACAATATTCAAGAGTGTCATATTCGAGACATTCTTCAAGCCACTCACATTCGAAACATTCTTCAAGCCACTCATAATGACACACTAAGTTTACCGACCAGATAATGGTGCCGTCATTAGGCCCAATTGCATAAAGATTGGCGTCATACAGCAGCGTCTGATATATGGTGCCGTCTTCTGCTATAACCGGCGAGGCAAAGGGCCAGCCGGCCTTTGTGCCGAGGTACGGCTGTTGGGGATCGATTAGAAACTCAAAACTGCAGGCCCATTTTACGCTGCCATCGTTGGGGTCGAGTGCATATAAATTGGGGTCGTATAATCCGGCGATATAAACTGTGCCGTCATCTCCGATTGCCGGTGAGGCAAAAATCGAGCCGGGAAGCTGCGCCGGCCCATTCGTTTCAAAGCTCCACAGCTCACTGCCATCGTGTGCCAACGCATAAACTATGCCATCCCGCGAGCAGGCATATATCTTGCCGTCCGGCGCAACCGCCGGGGATGAATAAATAAAGCTCCCGGTATGGTGCGTCCATCGTAGTTTGCCGTTGACATCAATAGCAAAAAGCTTCCCATTCTGGCCGCCGACATATACGGTCCCGTCAGGCCCTACCGTCGGTGAACTAAGAAGCGGCGAATTCGTATCATAGCTCCACAGAAGTACACCATTGGCGTCGAGGGTATAGAGTTTGCCGTCCTCACAGGCGATATGGACACTGTCATTGATGCCGATAGTAACGCTTGTCGATACCGCTGCTTCTGTCTCAAACTTCCATTTGATACAGCCGAGCTCCGGCCCATAATTTCCACTCAAACCGCCCCGTTTGAAATCACCGCCAAGTGTCTTCCACTTCGATTCGACCGCAGGGCCGGGGTTATCCGGATGAATTGTGAAAAGCCCACTTTCAATGCAAACGACATTAGGGTCAGGGATACCGGGGGCAACCCAAACCAAACACTGATTAGAATCTACTATATCCGGCAGATGCCAGGTGTAACTACCCGTATCCGGGATACTACTTTCAACAGTCTGCCAATTACCGCCGCCATCTTTACTGAACAGAATATTCATCGCACCTGTACCATAGCCATAGCTCTCCCATGCAATTTCGTGTATACTTCCAGATATCCAGATATCACCTGTTGTAGGTTTATCTACAATTATAGTTGGTAAAACCTCATCGGCTCCAATATCAACCCTTCCCCCCATTACTCTTGGCTGGCCATCTATGTCTGTTTTGCTATCGCTAACAAAAATCGGGTCACCAGCATTTATACAGACCGAACCTATCAAAAGATGATAGTCAGGCAGTTGATACTCCGTGCAGAGGCCAGGCATTATTTCCTGAAGACAGATAAAAAACGGCTGCACGAAATCCGGCAATCTGCTTATATTGTCTCCTGCCACAGTTAGGTTATACGGTTCAGCATACTCGTTATAATTGCCTTCAAAAATGTACGCTTCTTTCACACAGGAATATATAACCCGTGACGGGTCCGCTATGAACAGACTGCGGTCATCAGGCCCATATATAATCGTATTGTAAATAATCGGCTGTGTATTCCAGCAGTCAACTTCATACCTTTTGTAATATTCACTGGAATCAAGAGCACTTTTATTGTTGACGATAGTACAGTTAGTAATTGTACTTCTTGCCTGTGCAGGGGAATTACTTCTGATTATAATCCCGCCGCCATACCTCGCAGCTGTATTATCAGTAATAAAGCAACTACATATAGTCGCTTGACAATCTCCCAAAAGCGCTATTCCCCCCCCATAATCTGTGCTCTCATCCTGAGCAACAGCTTCACCATCATAATCTGTGCCCTCATCCTGCATAGGAGGAAAAGGTTTACCCTCATAGATAAAACCATTATAGATAATATTGCAATGCCGTATTGTCGGCGAACTGTCGCTACAGTATATACCTCCGCCCACTCTTGCCAAAGACCAGCCCGGCTCATCAGGCTCAAGTGACAGAGACAAAGTTCCACCGCCGCCCCTCAGAGTAACCCCATCTAAAATACTATCGCTACCCTCACCATTTACAAACCTTACACAACTGCCGATGATAGCAGAGGGGGGTATAGGAGGGGGAAGGTATATAAACTTGGGTCCGCCATAGATAATCGTATCTTCCACTACATCCCAACTGCTGGGATCCCGGCTGCGAACGGTTATCGCCTTACCACAAAAGCTGATGTGCTCATGGTACCAACCTGTCTCAACAATAACCGTATCGCCATCATTGGCATCATCAATCGCCGCCTGGATGTTATTGAAGTCGGCAGGGCCATCATCATCAACATAGATTGTTGCTCCAAAGGTAAAAGAAACGAAAACCAACAATAACAAAATGTTGATTAGAATTGTGCGTTTCATTATTTCTCTCTCAAACTATCTCGCTATGGTTTAAGTTTTCTGCGCGTTCCTGTCAATAGTGAACTACCAAGGCCCAACAGTAATAATGTTGCCGGCTCTGGAATTACATTTGCAGTCAAATTATCAAGGTGAACTGTGTCCGCAGTCGAGACTGCACCGCCTGCGATGATGTATGCGATGTCAAAGGCCCAATCCCTGATGATGGCTGCTCTAAAAATTTCGCCAGTTGTTAACTGTGGCGACAGGACATAGCCGACAAGTCCTCCCGATGAATCGTAGGCGTAAAGCTCTCCATAATCGCCGGAATCATCCCCGATAATATCAATTGCTACCGACTTCGCAGGCTGATGGAAATCAGCCCTAAGGGCAAATCCATCAGCAAGGTCAGCATACCATTGTCGCTGGAAAGACAGGTTGTTGGCGAATACACTCGTTCCGGTACTTGCAAGACCATCACCCTGGGCGTAAACAATGCCGTCCAGACCGGAATAGCCGCCGACCGACGACAAAGTCACAAAATCAAAAGCCATAGAAATATCCTCTCCATCGGTGAATCCATCAGCGTCAACTGAAATGGTTATGCCGCTAACCGATGAAACCGCAAGGAAAACGAATCCAACTACCGCCAGCTTCTTCATCTGCTCCTCTTGAAAATTATTGAGAAAATCTCTTTTTATCAACATAATATAACAATTTTTTAGATTTGTCAAGCATTTTTGATAGATATTATCGGAAATTCCAGGTTGGTTATAAGAACAATTGGTGAAATGATAACAAGAATATGGCTTCTCGCCATCAAAACGGCTGAAAGTCACTAATTTGCAAAAATTTCTATTGAAATACTCGCCGATATCAAGTATAATGCTGCGTTTCGGATATATAAGGGTACTTCAGTTATGAAAAAGAAAATACATCCAGAATACAATAAGGTCGTGGTTCACTGCGGCTGTGGCAATACTTTCGAGACCCGCAGCACAGCGAAAGAAATCCACGCGGAAATCTGCTCCATGTGCCATCCGTTCTATACCGGCAAACAAAAATATGTCGATACAGCCGGCCGAATAGAACGATTCCAAAAGAAATACGGCACAAGCTACCTCAAAAAGAACAAACTCGTCAAGGCAGAGCCTGACGAAGCACGGAAAGACCAGCATCAATAGCTATCTTGCCTCGTATAATAGCGTTTAGCATTTAGCTTCTGTTATATTTGCTACTCGCTATTTTTACTTTCGGACTACGTCGGACTTCCCGGCTACGGCACGCTCCGCTGTGACGAGCGCCCCGACAAGTAAGCGGACTACATTTATGGCTGAAAAAAAAGACAGCTTACTAACAAAGCTCGATGGGCTTGAAGCACGCTTTACCGAAATCGAAAGGCAGATTGCCGACCCGGCAATCGCACGTGACCATACCAAGCTTATAGCGTTATCCAAAGAGCAGGGCAAACTAAGAGCGGTAGTTACTAAATATCGCACGTACAAAAAAATCGTCGCTGATATTGAGGATGCCCAACAGATACTAAACGACAGTACTGTTGACGAAGATTTCAAAGCCCTCGCAAAAGAAGAAAAGCAACAGCTCGAAGATAAAAAAAATACCATATTTACGGAAATCCAAAACACGCTGGTAATGGCTGATGAGCTGGCCATCGATTCGGTCATAATAGAGATACGAGCAGGCACGGGCGGAGAAGAGGCAGCTTTGTTCGCGCGAGATTTATACAATATGTATGTGAAATACGCTGACAGCCGAAAGTGGAAGGTCGAACAGCTCGATTTCAGCCCGGCAGATATGGGGGGCTTTCGCGAAGCCATATTCAGTATCAAAGGCCCCGGAGTATGGGTTGAATTAGGCTATGAAGGCGGCGGCCACCGCGTTCAACGTGTCCCGCAAACCGAATCGCAGGGCAGAATTCATACCTCCGCTGCAACAGTGGCGGTGCTGCCTGAGCCGGAAGAGCTGGATATCCAGATAAATCCCGACGACGTCGTCGAGCATGTCAGCCGCTCAAGCGGACCCGGGGGACAAAACGTCAACAAGGTCAGCAGCGCCATCAAGCTCGAACATATACCGACGGGTATCAGCGTCAGCATGCAGGAAGAAAAAAGCCAGCATAAAAACCGTGCCAAGGCCTGGAGAGTTCTGCGAAGCAGGGTTTATGAACACTACGAGGGCAAAAAAAGAGCAGAACGAGATTCAAAACGCAAAACAATGATTGGCTCAGGCGACAGGTCCCAAAAAATCAGGACATATAACTTCCCGCAAAATCGTGTTACCGACCATAGAATCAACCTGTCGCGTTATAACCTTGACAGGATAATGGCCGGCGATATGGGCGAGCTTATCGCTGCACTGAAAGATTACGACAGAGAACAAAGACTGAAAAACCTCTAAAGACTTGTGTCTGGAGTCTGGTGCTATGATAGTCGTTGTTACCGGAATGGTTGGTCTTGACAAGAAAAGCTACCTTCAAAAGGTGTGCCAATCCGCAGCCAGCAAAAACAAGGAAGTGCTGCTATGCAATGTCGGCGAAATGATGTACGCCGAAGCACCTGATATTCCGACCGGCAAAATACTCGATATACCAATAAAAAGACTAAGCTCACTCCGCCGCAGTGTATTCAAAGATATCATCGCAAAAGCCAAAAAAGCCCCCAACCTCATAGTCAATACTCACGCAACTTTCCGCTGGTGGCACGGACTGTTCCCGGCGGTGGACTTCGACCAGATGCGCCAGCTCAACGCTGATATGTATATCTGCTTAATTGATGGTATCATCGCCCTGCACAGCCGGCTGCTCGATGAGCACTCTATAGAACACTGCCTGAAAGACCTGATTGTCTGGCGGGAGGAAGAAATTATCGGCACAGAAATGCTCTGCAAAGGAGTTAATGAATTAGTTCCTTTTTACTGCCTTGCCCGCGGAGCCGAAGAGCCGACCATCGAAACATTTTATAATCTCGTCTTCGACCACTCATACAAAAAAGCATATTTGAGCTTTCCAATGACCCACGTTGCCGATATGAAAAACATTCGAAAGGAAATCAACGAATTTCGGCGATTAATGAAACAATTTTTCATCTGCTTCGACCCCGCAGATTTGGAGGAATCCTATCTGCCGCATTATGCACACAAGGCCGCCGAGCAGGGTTCATACTTTGTCGAGGCGTCAGCATTAGGGCGGAAGGTCCGTCTTGAACTGGCCCAGGTCCAGCAAATCGAACGTGATATTAACAGCCAGATATATGCCCGTGACTTTATGCTCATCGACCAGTCGGATATGATAATCAGCTTCATTCCGACACTGCCCGACGGCCGGGCTGCGGTATCCAGCGGCGTTGAAAGAGAGCTCCAGCACGCTCATGAGGCAGCCAAGCAGGTTTTCGTCATCTGGACGGCAAAGCAAAGCCCCTCGATATTCGTTACGCAAACAGCGACAAAAGTTTTTACAGACATCAACAACGCCATAGAATTCTTCAAAAAGAAAGGCTACGTCTAAAGATGACTATTACAGACGAAAAACAATTAGCTGCTTGTATTGACCATACGCTGCTAAGTGCTACAGCTACAAGTGAGCAAATCAGACAGTTATGCGAAGAGGCGAAAAGTTATGGCTTTTGTGCGGTATCAGTCAATCCACGATGGGTGGCTCTGGTGGCGGAGCAATTGCACGGCTCGAAAGTTAAAGTCGGCGGAGTGGTTAGTCTGCCGCTCGGCGCCGATACAACCAAAATCAAAATCGCACAGACAAAAAAAACTATCTTTGACGGCGCCGACGAAATAGATATGGTCGCCGACCTGGCAGCGATAATCGAGGGCGATGAACAATATCTTCTAAATCAGCTGCAGGCAGTATTGAAGGTTTGCCGGTCAATGAGACCTGCTGTTATTTTGAAAGTCATAATTGAATCGGCTGCCCTTACGCGCGAACAAAAGATATTTGCCTGCCAAGTCGCAGACAAGTGCGGCGTTGACTTTGTAAAGACAAGTACAGGGATGAACCCGGCCGGAGGGGCAACCATCGAGGATATAAAACTGATGAAAGAATCTGCCCAAAGATGTAAAATAAAGGCTGCCGGCGGAATCAAGACCGCAAAACAGGCGCTGGATATGATTGAAGCAGGAGCTGATAGAATAGGTACTTCCTCAGGTGTGCAGATTATAAACGAGTTCAGGACGGGCCAACTAAAATGACAACAGGGACAGTTGTCGAGACAGACAAAAATGTTATTTGCAAGCTGCACTACAAAAAAATCAGTGCAGCGACAGGTTTACCGGAACTAAGTGAGATTTTCTCACGCCAAAAAAATGCATCCATCCTCGGCGGCAATCTCTCTAAAAAAGATGTAGACGGATTCAGCTACTGGGCCGCTGAACCTAAAGAAGTATTCGAATTTAGAGCAGGCCAAAAAGAGCCATTTGAAAAACTGCACAAGGCCCTGACGAAATACAACCTGAAATCAAACGCAATACGCAATACGCAATACGCAGGAACAAAATTGCCGAAGGGAATTTTTTGCGGCGGATGGATTGGATATTTTAGTTACGAGCTCGGCCGATATATCGAAAAGCTGCCGGAAACCACAATAGACGACCTTCAAATGCCGCTGATTCAACTGAGCTTTTACGACCGGCTTATTGCCTACGACCATCTAAAAAACAATTTCTGGCTGATTGCTATAGAACTGCCGGACGATATCGAAACGCCGCAGGATAAACTTGCAGCCCTTGAAGATTTGCTGGCCCAATCTCAAAGAATTCATATAAAGCCAACTGCGCCTGCTAACCTTGAAGCAATAGACTTTTCGCAAATTCGATGCAATATGGACAAAGATTACTACCTGCGAATGTTCGAAAAAATAAAGCGATATATCTATGACGGCGATGTTTACCAGATTAACTTCTCACAGCGATTCGAATGTAATTACAATGCCAAGCCGATAGACCTTTTCCACTGGCAAAATCATTACAACCCAAGTCCATACGGAGCTTATATCGATGGCGGCAGTTTTCACATAGTAAGTGCTTCGCCTGAGATGTTCATCACCATCACTGATGGCATCATCCGAACCAAGCCGATTAAGGGCACCCGGCCATATATTGCAAACGATGCTCAAACAAATGAAAAAAATTATAATGAGCTGCTAACCAGCGAAAAAGAAAAGGCAGAGCTCAATATGATAATCGACCTCGAGCGAAACGATGTAGCCAGAATCTGCAAACCCGGCACTCGAAAAGTAATCCAGCCGAGAACAATCGAAACATATCCAACCGTTTTTCACGCTGTGGCAACCGTGGCCGGCCGACTCCGCAGGGAAATTACCTTCTGTGAAGCTCTTATGGCGATATTCCCCGGCGGCTCTATCACTGGCGCTCCAAAAATCCGCTCGATGGAAATCATCGACGAGACCGAACCAACAGCCAGAGGCGTTTACACCGGCAGCATCGGCTATATCGGCCTTGATGGAAGTGTCTGCTTGAATATAGCTATCAGAACAATTATCATCAAAAACCAAAAGACCTTTGCCCAGACCGGCGGTGGAATAGTCGCTGACTCCGACCCACAGGCCGAATGGCAAGAAACTCTCGTGAAAGCAAGAGCGCTGCTGGCAGGAATAAATAGCGTACAGCGGGTAGCGTACAGCGTAGAGTAAGTAGTAAATAGTATGAAAACCAAAACATTCAAAGACCTTATTGTTTGGCAAAAGAGTTATAAACTGGTTTTAGAAATATATAAGTTGACAGAAAGATTTCCAAAATCAGAAGTCTACGGTTTGTCTCAACAAATAAGGAAAGCAGCCGTATCTATACCATCTAATACAGCCGAGGGCTATGGCAGAAAACATAAGGCAGAGTATGAACACTTCTCATCTATTGCTTATGGTTCATTGCTGGAGGTCGAAACTCAATATTTGCTATCGGTTGACCTGAAATATGTAAGTAAACACGAAATCATAGAAACCTTATTAAAAGAAATTGGGGCCATGCTATACAGAATGCTCAATCCTAAACGCTAACCGCTGTACGCTGAACGCTAAACTATGGAAAAAGTTTTTCTAAATAACAAGTTAGTCGAGAGCGACAAGGCCTGTGTATCGGTTACCGACAGTGGGTTTTTATATGGTGCAGGGCTTTTCGAGACCATGCGAGCCAACAACGGCGTTGTCTTTTCACTCAAGGACCATTTAGACAGGTTATTTTTCAGTGCAAGCGCCCTATTAATACCAATAGAAGAAACTTACGACAGAAAATATATCACCGATGCCATATATAAATTGCTAAAGGCGAACAAATTGACCGAGGCGCGCCTTCGGCTGACTATAACTTCCGGGCCAATAGCCCAGCAGGATGAGCAGCAAAAGCCCACGCTTCTTATCACCGCCACAAAATTAACACCCTATCCGCCCGAATACTACAAAAACGGCGTTATGGCTGTGCTGTCGCCATTCAGACAGAACACTGCCGAGCCGATTTACGGACACAAAACAATAAGTTATTTCTCACGCATGCTCGCGCTAAAGCTGGCACACCAAAAGCGAACGGCTGAAGCACTATGGTTCACGGTGGATAACCGACTTGCCGAAGGCTGCATAAGCAATGTGTTTCTGGTAAAGGATTCCGCCCTTTACACTCCATTCGTAAGAACACCAGTACTTGCCGGAGTTGCCAGAAAGACCGTTTTTCAAATCGCCTTTAGAGATTCCATTAAACTGGTCGAAAAAGACCTCTATATAGATGATGTACTGGGGGCCGATGAAATTTTTCTGACGAATGTAATTATGCAGATTCTGCCGATAAGCAAGGTGGAAAAACACGATGTGGGCACGGGCAGGCCCGGCCCGATAACGAAAGATTTGCAGAAGAATTTTGAAGAATTTGTGCAGACCGAGTGCAGGAAGAGCAAATGAAAGCAAAAGATATTGCAGCAGTAATTGATGAGATGGTGCCGTTGAAATTAGCTCAGGATTGGGACAATGTGGGACTGCTTATCGGCGACCCGGAAAAAATTGTAAAAAATATCCTGCTGACTATCGACATCACTAAAGAAGTGCTCGCTGAGACAAGGAAATTAAAGGCCGAGCTGATTGTAAGCTACCATCCTGTTATTTGGGACGGCCTAAAGAAAATCACCGCTGATAGTCCCAGCGACATCGTTTATGAGTTGTCCCGCTGCGGTATTGCAGTTTTTTCGATACATACTGCTTTGGATGCCGCCATAGGTGGAGTGAACGACGGCCTTGCAGAAATTATCGATATCCGCGACGCAAAACCTATCGGTGATTACGTCGATACGTCTATCGGTGATAATTATAAACTCGTTGTCTTTATTCCCATAAAATCGGTGGAGAAGGTTTCAGATGCGGTTTTTGCCGCCGGCGCAGGCTCAATTGGAAACTACAGCCATTGCGGTTTCGGAACCGTGGGAGCGGGCAGCTTTTTACCCTTGAAAGGCGCAAAACCAGCTATAGGGAAAAAAGGCAGGTTGGAAAAAGTGCCGGAGATAAGGTTCGAGACCATTGTGCCTTCGGAAAAACTCGATGCCTGCATAGCTGCAATGAAAAAAGCACATCCTTACGAGACACCCGCCTTCGATGTCTTTAAACTTTACAATCCTCAAATTAAATTCGGCCTTGGCAGAATCGGTAAGCTCACTAAACCTATGCGGACAGAACAAATCATCAGAAGAATAAAAAAATATACCGGCGCGAAAGCCATCGGCATTATCGGAAATGAAAAACGCCTGGTAAAAACCGCAGCGGTTTGTGCCGGCACGTGCGGCAAGCTCATCAATTCGGTCATCGCCGCAAAACCCGATTTATACCTGACCGGCGAGCTGAAACATCACCAGGCACTGGCCGCACAAGAAGCTGGCCTTACCTGTCTTTGCCTGAGCCATACCGTCTCGGAGCGGTTTATATTAAAAAACTTCGCTAAACAATTGCAAAAAGAGCTGAAAAAAGTAACAATAAAAATCAGTAAAAAAGACGCAGACCCCTTTAGATGGAAAGAAATATGACAGAAGAACACACAGAAACCTACGCAGACGATGTCATTCCTGTAAAAACAGGAACCCAGAAAAACGGCAACACCATAGATTCCCGCTCCTTCGACCTTGCTCAGGACAGGTTGCGAGGGAATGACAACACAGAGCCGACTGTTGAGTCGGTTATAGAAGCGGTTTTATTCGCCAGCGATGAGCCGCTCACAGCAGAACGATTGGCTAATATCGTTGAGACTTCCGTAAAGCAAATCCGCCAGCACATCCAAAACCTAAATGACAAATACCAAGCCAACAATAATGCCTTCAGAATAGAACAAATCGCCAGCGGCTACCAAATGCTCACCTTAAGTCCTTACAACCATTGGCTCAAAAAATTGCTTCATGTACGCAGCGACAGCAAGCTAAGCCCTGCGGCCCTGGAGACGCTTGCGATAATTGCATACAAACAGCCGGTTATACGAGCCGACATTGAGGCTATAAGGGGTGTTGCTGTAGGCGAGCTGGTTCGCTCACTTATGGACAAAGGCCTGGTAAAAATCGTTGGCCGAGCCGAGGTCTTAGGCAGACCAATGCTATACGGCACAACAAAAAAATTCCTCGAAGTCTTCGGCCTGAACACTCTCAAAGACCTGCCAAAAATCGAAGAACTAAAAAAACCTCCCTCTTAAAATAGCATTGTGTATATTGTGCAAATATGAATTAAAACGCTCGATATGCTCGATACAAAAAGGTAAACCCTAATTTTCCTCTGCGGTCTCGAGAAGTGTTTTGCCCATCAATCCCTGACAGCTTTTGCAATCGCATATGCCAACCTGCCTTAGATGTGACGCCCCAGCAAGTTTTTTGGTCTCAATCAGCTTTGCGCCTTTTGCTTCTATCTTGCGAAGTGCCAATCTCGCCTCTCTTTTATTATGTGAACCCACCGCATCAACTACGACACTGACTTTCTTGCCTCGCTGCAGCAACCCCAGTGCTGTCGCCAAAACAGCGCCCTCGGCGCTGGCACCGACCAGAATAAACTCACTGGCCCGCACTTCACTGAGCAACCTGTCAATCCGCGGCTCTTCAAACGGGTCAACGCAACGCTTGTGAAGAATAATCTGCCTGTACTGCCGCAGCACGTCTCTCGGAAAATCGGTACTGCCGTCCGCAGGGAAATTTATTCGATTGCCCAGCAGCGTGTACCGTATCTTTTTCTGTCCATCTGTGCCATCAATACAATATTGAATGGAACCGTTGCCGTTGTTATCCGGATAAACCTCGGCAGTCGAGATGACTGGGATATTTCCGGCTCGCGCCCACGCCATCACCCTGCGAATATGTGCCAGCACCCTCCTGTGGTTTCTTATACATGCTTTACCCTCCGCTAATAGGAAGTCTTTTTGTGTATTGATATCAATCAGTATTCGCCTGTGCCGCGCTCTAAATAACTGGAGAATCATTTTTACGTTCTCCTTACCTTTAGTCTGCGCTATTGTCCTACAATTAAATACGCATAGACCAAGAACCAGTTCACATTTTTTATCGAGTCGTTCTTATACCCCCTTTAATCATGATACAAACAAACAACCATTTTAGACCTTACCTAAAGCCCCTATCTTTTATATAATAGTGCCATTGAACCTATGTTTCTGTGCTTTTTGAGAGCGAAAAGGGAAAATATGGCTCGAAAATTAAAAGATTATCCTTCAGTCTCACTAAGGCCCGAAGATTTGGACGGCAAAATCGACTTTGTCAGGATTTTCGGACGTCCCGGCCCGGTCCATATCGAGATAGGCACGGGCAAAGCCACCTTTTTGTTAAACCAGGCAAGAATACAACCGGACGTGAATTTCCTCGGCATTGAACGGGCCAACAAATACTACCGCTATGCCGTCGACCGTATAGGCCGATGGGGATTGACAAATGTGCGGGTAATACGCACCGATGCCACTAACCTTTTAGCCAACTTCGTCCCTGACAGTTCCATCGACTGCTTACACATATACTTCCCCGACCCCTGGCCGAAAAGACGACACAACAAAAGACGCTTCTTTTGCCCCCCTAATTTAGGGCACCTGCTCCGCTGCTTAAAGACCGAAGGCCAGATAAGAGTTGCTACCGACCACGCCGAGTACTTTGAGCGAATAAAAGAACTAATAACTAACAATCGTAAGAATCTTGAGGAAGTTGAATTTCTCCCCACCGCCAGCACCGAACCCGGTGAATGGACCGGCACAAACTACGAAAGAAAATTCCTTAAAGAACAACGGCCTATCTATACCCTCGCCGTAAGAAAAATTTACCCCGCGCCAAGTGCAGGGCGGGGCAAATCCTTTCAGCCAAAGTTGTAGTGTTTCTTTACCGCCCCGGCGACCTGCCAGGTACATTCGAGGTTCTGCGGGAAAATCACAAGGTCGCCCGGGCCGAAACTTACCGAATCCTTGCCGTCGGTTACCGTTACTTTGCCTTCTAAAATAAGGCAGGTCTCTTTCTCGGTGTATGCCCAGTCAAAGGTGCTGGGCTGGCATTTCCAGATTGGCCAGACCTTGCAAGTTTTGGCCTCTTCTTCTGTGGGCTTTCTGACAATAATATCTTTTACTGTTGACATATCAGTTTGCTCCTTTGACTATTGCCTATTTGGGCTGTATTATACCTGAGTTGAGGAATTATAGAATATATAATACGGATTTTACTAAAAATTCGGGTTAAAAGATTCTTTATCAGGAGGCCAAAACACTGTGAAGCAAGAGCAGATTGAAAATTTCAGGGTTTGGTTTAATGACTATGTGGCCGGCTTTTATGGCGATGATAAATTTGTAAATGCCCATTTGAAGCTCAAGGAAGAGCACAGCCAGCGGACGTGTAAAGAGATGACGTTTTTAGCCGAACAGCTAAACCTGTCAGACAACCAAAAGCGAATAGCGGAGGTAATTGCGCTTTTTCACGATGTTGGACGATTTGAGCAGTTCATCAGATACCGAACATACAACGACACCAGAAGCGTGAACCACAGCCTGCTTGGCTTAAATATCCTTCGCCAAAAGAAAGTGCTTGAGGAGGTAGAGGAAAAAGAAAGAGAATTGATAGAAAAAGCGATTGAATATCACGGGCTAAAAAAACTGCCGAAGGATTTAGACGGCCAGTGCCTTTTGTTTTCGAAACTGATACGAGATGCTGATAAGATAGATATACTCTATGTGGTGACAGGATACTTCAGGCAATACAAGGAAAATCCGGAGGGATTCAAGCTGGAGCTGGATTTCGCGGATGAGCCGGTGTATTCGAACGAGATACTCAAAAAGGTTCTCCATGGCCAGCTGATAGCTTATAACGAGATGCGAACGCTAAACGATATGAAGCTTTGTCTGCTTGGATGGGTCTACGATGTGAACTATCCTGCTGCACTGAAACGGATAAGGCAGCGCAAATTCCTGGAAATGCTGTTCGATTTATTGCCGCAAACCGGCGATATCGAGCAGGTTAAAGAAAAAATACTTGCATATGTTGATTCGAAAATAGAAAACGAAGAAGCCTAAATAAAGGCATTTTTCAAAACAAATATTGCCGGCCCTCATTTCACTCAACTATATCACCTGCTTTGTCGCAAGATATCCCAATATGCGCCCCTGGCACCTTCTTGAATTGCTCGTACTAACGGCAAGTTTTCATTATAGTTGTAGTTGGAAGTATCATTTTTTTCCGATGCTTTAAAGTCAGTTTCGTCGGCAGGTGCAAAGAACCTTTTGTCGCCACCAATCAAATCCCTCACCAGCTTTGCCGGCTGCTCGCCAAGAGCCTTAGAAATGTAGAAAGTCGGCTTAAACAAATCTATAGGGCCGGCATATTTTCGACGGATATTAAAATCTTTTCCCTGCTTTAATTCACGGGCAGCTATTTCGCCCATAGCAGTGCCCGGATAAATCCTTATACCAAGCGCAGCACCGGCACAATCCGGATTTATTTTTTTAATAAAATCAATTGTTTCAGCTACTGTCTGCGGTGTTTCTCCGGGCCCGCCAAGCAAAAGGTCTATCATAACCGCTATCCTGTTTTCTCTGCAAAGCCGAACCACATCAGCAATATGCTGCTTTCTGTGCGGCTGCCTGTAGGTTCTGAGCATCGAAGGGCAGGCGGAGTCGCCCGTAAAATCGATACCGGCACAGCCGGCCCCGGCCATACCTTCGGCTAATTCTTCATCAAACGGCACCGGCGACATATAAGCATACCAGCGAATCTTGTCGCCGAGCGAACGCCTGTTAATCTCTTCGCAGATTGCATAAGCATGGCTTCGAGGGACATTCACCTCGGAGTCACAAAAATGCAATACATCTATTCCCTGAGACAATAACGATTGAATTTCATCGACGACCTCAGAAGGGCTGCGCAGTCTGAGCTTAGTTCCTTTTGCAAGCGGGTCGGCACAATAAATACACCTGCGATTGCAGCCTCGTTTTGTTTCCACGCCGCATTGTCCGCCCTGTTTGAAGTAACTTATGTTATCAATAAAATCTCGATCTGTTGTCAGCGAAATCTGGTCCGGCCAAGACGGTCGATTACTATAAACCCTGCCATCCTTCCACCAAACAAGCCCCGGAACCTCTATAAAATTCTGCGACTCCTGCAACTGACGAATAAGTGAAATTATTGCCGTCTCGCCGTCACCACGTATTCCAAAATCAGCACCTGTATATTCAACAATTTGTCTGGAAAAAACCGAAAAGCCGACACCGCCAATTACAATCGGGGCGTTGGTCAGACTTCGGATGCTCTCAATGGTGTCTTTTAATCCGGGAACAAACCAGTCGGCATTCGGCCAAAAACAGTCGTCCACGTTCCGAAAAGAGACGCCCACCAGCGCCGGCTGTTGAACCGAAAAGTACTCTTTTATTGATTTAGCCGGGTCCTGCGACAAAGCAAGGTCGAGAACTTCTACGTCGACCCCCGCCTGTCTGACCGAACCAGCCATGTAGTCCAGACCGACCGGACCAATGAGAGGCAGCATCCTGTTTGTATTAATCAGTGTCAGCATTTTTCACCACTTACATTACTATACCATTATAAAAGAAAAGAGGCTGGTTTTCAAAGCCAGCCTCTTAAAAATGCAACGATGCTAAAACCATGTCTTAAAATGTATACTTGGCGTTTAAGGTCACCCAACACTCATCATCTGGATTAACCGAGTCATCCCATGAGGACTGATAATTAACTGCCGGTGTAAGAGAAAAATTGTGGCCAAGGTCAAAGACCGTTGAGATACCAAAAACAGCATTTGACCAATCATGGTCTACATTGGTGCCGATTGGGCTAACGCCGTCGTTATAAATAAATTCTGAGTGTAAATTTAAAGTTCTGTCTCCACCGATAATTGGGCATGTAATGGGCAGGCCGTAATCAAGCATAAAAATATGTGCGAAACCTGACGCAGTTCCTCCTGATGGGGAACGGGCGCCAATCATGGTTCCGCTGCTCGAAGGCCACAGCTTAACAAGAACATATGTCGGCACCAATCCTTTAACCGGCAAAATATTCGGCCAGGAGAAAATCGCATTTATTTCCTGAAGGTCTATGCTGTTGCTGCCGTGACTAGGCCTCTGGGGATAGTTGTAATACACATAGTCGACCCTGTAGTTAGTTGCATACGGTTTATCCACGAACAGGCGGTTCTGGTAATACGCTGTATAATCCCAACGTTCATTCAGCTCAAAACCGGTCGTAGTGGCCCTATGCCCCTCCACACTCATACCAAAACCTGTCTGAAACAAGTCCAGATTAACCGACGGATGGATTGCGGCATGGTCATCATAAACATCAAACCCACGCCAGATGTATTCGCTGCCAATTTCCAGACTTATCCACCCATGCAATTCACGCCCCTGAGCCTGAACCATACTTACTGTTGCCAACAAAACCCCCATGCTAACCAAAAATCCCTTTTTCATAATCAATCCCTTCAAAAAATTTACGCTGACTTTATATCACATTTTTTACCATTTACCACTCTTTCTCACTTCGGCCTTGGGATGACCTTTAATATCATCGATATACTTTTGTAACTCTCCTTCCGGCAGTTCAAAGTCTGTAAGCTTTCCGGACAGAAATGCCTCGTAGCCGGTCAGGTCCATCAATCCATGTCCGCTGTAGTTGAATAAAATCATTTTTTCTTTTCCCTCTTCCTTTGCTTTTTTGGCCTCTTCAATAACTGCAGCGATGGCCTGGCTTGTCTCCGGAGCAGGAATAAATCCTTCGGTCCTAGCCCATGTTAACGCGGCATTGTAGGACTCTAACTGATGGTATGCCCTCGGCTCCATCAGACCTTCGACAATCGCCTGACAAATCAGCGGTGCCATACCATGATAGCGGAGCCCGCCGGCATGAATTGGAGGAGGTATAAATGCGTGTCCGAGCGTAAACATCGCAAGAAGCGGTGTTGTGCAGGCCGTGTCACCAAAATCATAAGCAAATGGCCCGCGAGTCATCGTCGGACAGGCTGTTGGTTCGACGGGAATTACCTTTATGTCAGCACCATTAATCTTATCAGCAACAAACGGAAAAGATAGCCCTGCAAAGTTACTGCCGCCACCCGCACAGCCAATAACTATATCAGGCGATTTCTCACCTATTTTTTCCAGTTGTTTCTTCGCCTCAAGACCTATTATTGTTTGATGAAGAAGGACGTGATTGAGCACGCTCCCAAGAGAATAGCGGGTTTGGCCGGATTTATCGGTTACTGCCTGTTCGATGGCCTCACTGATGGCAATTCCCAGACTTCCAGGCGTATCCGGCATCTCCTCCAATACTTTTCTACCCGCATTTGTTTCCGGGCTGGGGCTTGCTACGCAGTTTGCACCCCACACCTGCATCATCATTTTCCTAAAGGGCTTCTGGTCGAAACTGATTCTGACCATAAAAACCTTGCATTCAAGCCCTATCAGCTTGCAGGCAAAAGCCAGAGCGCTGCCCCATTGGCCAGCCCCTGTCTCCGTTGTTATCTTCTTTATTCCGAACTGCTTATTGTACCATGCCTGAGCTACCGCGGTATTTGGTTTATGACTCCCGGGCGGGCTGACGCTTTCATCCTTGAAGTATATACGTGCCGGCGTATCAAGATATTTTTCCAGATATACCGCTCTTCGCAGCGGTGCCGGCCGCCAGCGATAAAGTATATTGAGGATTTCCTCCGGAATATCTATCCATCTCTCTGTACTCACCTCCTGCTCAATCAGATTCATTGGAAATACAGCTGCAAGCATCTCCGGCCCGATTGGTTTGCCATCAGGCCCAAGTGGTGGAAGGGGCTGTGTCGGCAGGTCCGCCGCCAGGTTGTACCATTGCCGCGGGATATCACTCTCATCCAGCGGAATCTTTATATTGTTCATTTTATTTCTCCTAAGCATAAATCCCAATCGTCTGTTTTTACATAACTGACTATAAATAGCAGAAAGAAGCATTATATTCTATAGAAAAATGAAAGTCAAATATTGAATTTCCCTGATTTGAGCCGCTCGGCAGGTGACCCTAAAGAGAGTAAAATCAACGTAAATTTCCCCAAATGCTGGTTGATTTATTGCCGAAAACCAGCGATATTAAGCAGGTTGAAAATGGTATCTGCATACGTTGATTCGAGAATAGAAAATGAGGAGACCTGAAACAAGTAAAATAAAAAGGAGATAATCCGATGGAAAGGACTGCTATGGAAACGGTTTCGAAAACAAATATAGCCGGCGTTGAACCCAGCCGGGGTAAGGTTCGCGACATATACGACCTCGGCGATAAGCTGCTGATTGTTGCGACCGACAGGATAAGCGCCTTCGATGTTGTTATGGCCAATGGCATACCCTATAAGGGAATCGTTTTGACCCAGATTTCATTGTTCTGGTTCGACTTTCTAAGCGATTATGTTGAGCACCATTTAATTAGTACTGACGTGGAAAGTTTTCCATCGCCGTTTTGTAACTTCGGCGACCGTCTTGCCGGGCGGAGTATGCTTGTCAAAAAGGGCGAGGTTCTGCCGGTTGAATGTGTGGTGCGGGGGTACCTGGCCGGCTCGGGCTGGAAGGAATATAAAACAAGCGGCACAGTTTGCGGACAGAAACTGCCGCAGGGCCTGCGACAGTGCGAAAAGCTGCCGGAACTTATATTTACACCGGCGACAAAAGCCGAGAGAGGAACTCACGATGAAAATATCAGCTTTGAGAAGTGCGTGGATATTATTGGAAAAGAGCGGGCGGACTATGTGCGCAATAAAAGTATGGATATTTTCAAAAAAGCCGGTGACTATGCCGAGAGTAAAGGGTTAATCTTGTCCGATACGAAGTTCGAGTGGGGAGTTGTTGATGGAAAGATTATTTTAATTGATGAGGTCCTGACGCCGGATTCATCACGATTCTGGCCTGCTGATAAATACCAGCCGGGCAGAGACCAGGAGAGCTTCGACAAGCAATTTGTTCGCAACTACTTAGAGAGTATCAACTTCGATAAATCCGGTCCGGGCGTAGAACTGCCCGATGACATCTGCAAAAAGACCAGCGAAAAATATATCGAGGCCTACGAACGACTCACAGGCAAAAAGTTCCAATGGGCAAATTTGCGGGCATAAAGTTTCCTGCTGATATAGACTGGCGTTGCTGGATTGAGCGCAGGGATAGAATGCAAGATTATTATATTGCTTGTCGGTCGGTATCGATTTTGACACGACCCATATGGCGATGCGGCTGTGATGCCATATATGGAGGCAATCGCCGCTGAAATTGAACATCACACGTAATGTTCAGGACAGCCATATTTATTTGGAAGAAAATGAGCATACTACTTCACAAGCATCGGTGTCTTCTGCTATGTGGTTTTCTGATTATAACAACTCTTGCGATATATTGGCCGGTCCTCAATCACGAATTTGTCAAATACGATGACGGTAAATACGTTACTGAAAACCGGCACGTCACTGGTGGCATAACCCGCCAGTCGGTTATCTGGGCATTTACGTCACCTCATTTCCATATGTGGCACCCGCTGACCTCTTTAAGCTATATGTTGGATTGTCAATTGTTCGGACTTAACCCAAGGTGGTATCATTTGACCAGTTTGTTGTTTCACATTGCCGGCACTTTGTTATTATTTGGCATTTTGAAAAGAATGACCGGCGCGATTTGGCCCAGCTTTTTTGTAGCAGCAGCTTTCGCGCTGCATCCTTTGAATGTAGAGTCGGTAGCGTGGGTATCTGAGCGCAAAAATGTATTGAGCGGTTTTTTCTGGATGTTAACCATAGCTGCTTATATCTCATACGCAAAGCGTCCGAGTATGGGCAGACTTTTAGTGGTGGTTTTGATTTTTGCGTTGAGCACTATGGCCAAACCGATGGTTGTGACTTTGCCGTTTGTGTTGCTTCTGCTGGACTATTGGCCGTTGGGACGGCTACGATGGCAGCATCAAAGCAAAGAGCAAGATTGCCTGCATTCTGAATCAATACAACTGAATTATCAGGGTCCTTCAGCCTGGCGTCTGTTTGCAGAAAAGATACCACTATTTATCCTTTCAGTAATTTTAAGTGCGATTACCTTTATCGTTCAGCAGCGTGGCGGTGTAGTATCTAAACTGGACAATGTTCCTCTGAAACTTCGTATGACAAACGCTTTTAATTCTTACGCAATTTACATAGTAAAGATGATATGGCCCAGCCGATTGGCAGTGTTTTATCCTCTTGAGAAGCTGCCCATATGGCAAGTGGCAGCGGTGGTACTGCTATTACTGGCCGTATCGGCTGGTGTAATTTGTTTGGCTCGAAGTCGCAAATACCTCCCTGTTGGCTGGCTGTGGTACCTCGGTACCCTGGTGCCTGTTATCGGCCTGGTTCAAGTCGGAGCACAGGCCAGGGCAGACCGCTATGCTTATTTACCGTTCATAGGGCTGTTTATTATGATTGCCTGGGGCCTGACGGATTTGTTGGCAAAGTGGCGATATCGAAAGATTATACTCGGTACGGCGGCAGCGGCGGTTCTTTTGGCTTTGTCGATAGTTACCCGACTTCAGCTGAATCATTGGCGAAATAGCACTGCTCTTTTTGAACATGCAATCAATGCCACCGAAGATAACTTCATTATGCACAATAATTATGCCAACGTTCTTAACGAGATGGGACAGCTTGATAAGGCCATTGAACATTACTACAAATCCCTGCAAATCAAACCAGATTCTGCTGAGGCCCATAACAACTTAGGCATTGCTCTTTATGACCTTGGTAAACTCAACGAGGCGATTGAGCATTATAAAAAGGCCCTGGAACTGAATCCGAACTTTTCAAATCCACACTACAATATGGCGGTAGTGCTAACCAAGCAGGGAAAGACCGATGAGGCCATCGCTGAATATCACCAGGCGTTGCGATTTAGGCCGGATGATATCGATGCACTGAGCAATCTCGGGCTTATATTGGCTAAGCAGGGTAATTTTGGTAAAGCTATTGAGTATTATAAAAAAGCACTTGAACTTGAACCTGACGACGTAATTACGCACGGCCGATTAGGCCTGGTGCTGGTCCGTGTGGGCAATATCAATGGGGCGATAAAGGAATTCCAAATCGTGCTAAGTGCCCGGCCAAAGGACGCTGAGATGCACTTTAATTTGGGTGTTCTTCTGGAGCAGCAGGGCAAAATCATAGAGGCAATAAATGCATATCATCAGGCGCTACAAATCAACCCCGACTATACCCAGGCCCGTGAACGCCTAAGGGCCGCCTTAACAACGAAGGAAAACCATTAAAAGAAAAAGAAGTCTTACAATCCCCAGGCCTTTGCGAAGGCCTTGAAACTGCGGTCGTAAGTTTTTTCGACATCATCCACAAACATTTGTTTTGGAGCTATTTCGACTCTTTTCCATCTGAATAGGCCTTATATATGCGAAGTTTGGACAAGCGCCAAGGGGTGAGCGGAAAAGGAGCTTCTGCGATGAGGTGAAAATCATTAATGTCGCTGTTTTTATACCAATTGTCGACATAATCAGGGGATAGATCCGGAAATCTCGCACCTCCCAAAATGACCAGAGAATCCTGAGGAATGGACTGAGGTAATTGTTCAAAACAACTAATCTGAAAAGGTGCCTGAAATCCGGTTCTGAACATAAAATAATCCCACATACGCTCATCTGTAATTATTTCTTGCTCAAAGGTATTTTTAATAGTTTCCCACGCCCATCGCCCATCTTTCGCACAATCTTTGTAAAACGAAGCCTTGATATAAGCCCAATAGAGAGAAGACACAATTAAAGCTATAAACATGACCCATACACCAATGCTTATTAACCTGGGCCTCAGTTTGACCGCCACGGCAAAGGCTATACCTATCACCAATGCAGAAGGGATAGAGGCGATGTGAAGAAAACGGGGCAACCGGTGTATGGGGATATAATCCGGGAAGAGTTGCAAAGGCGCAAATTGCATGATAAGCAAATATGCCATTGCCAGAAATGCTGGCAGACGAAGTGCTTTAAAGCGTTTTAATACAACAAATGGCAGGCAGAGAAAAAAACACGCAAAAAAGAATCCGTAGGGCAGAAATTGACACCCTACATGTCCTTCCCAGGTAATGCCGAAAATGAGTTTCGGATAATACAGAAGAAATTGAATAAGATTTTCTTTGCTCGGAATATAACCTGAAGGATTGCACTGCCGATTAAATTCCATTTCCGTGTGGTAGTGGGCAAGAAAATCGCCGGTAAACCTATAGAAAAAAAAGCAAAGCAGGAGATTCGCTATAAGCCATCCGCCCACCCAGGCAATAAGAATTTTGTACCCACCCTTTCTCAGGTCTTTCCGCAAAGCCACGAGCAATGGAACACACAAAACGGCAGGGGCAATCAGAGCACTTATTTTGATGCCAAGCGCTGCCCCAACGATAAAGCCGGAAACGAAACTTAACAAAAGGTATCGTTTCCTGGTATAGTTGGTATACGAAACCAGCAAAAGAAGCCCGCCGCCCCAGATAAAGCTCGATAACAGAATGTCATTGCTCATCGTAGTAGCATGCACAGCATCTAATGGAAATGTCACATACGCCAGCGCTGCAAGGATGCCTGCCAAGGGATTCGCCAGTTTATTCCCAGCAATGTAAATCAGTACCGTATTCATAAGGGATGCCAAGAGAATAGGAAGAACGAGGCTCCAGTCAAACCAGCCGAAAAAGTATATTGGTAAGGTAATAAAGTAAAGTAGTACCGGCCGGCACGCTAATACAGAACCAATATCAGTAATAGGGGGATATGAACCCTTTACAAGATAGGATACACAATAAGCATACCCAACATCGTCTCCAAGAACAAACCCTGAAAAAAAGGCCAGACGAAGGCTGCATGCAAAGATGAGTAAAAGAACAACTGCAGCAATATGAAATCGGATAGAAAATCTTCCTGCCAGCAATTGCATTTCTCAATTCTATCCTTTCTCCACTATATCTGCACTTTTCGAAAAAAATGGCTTTTAGCTTGGCTCGCAGTTTGAAAAGATTCCTTTATAAATTCCAGGCCTTGGCGAAGGCCTTGAAGCTGCGGTCGTAGGTTTTCTCAACATCATCAGGAAAGCAGCAAGCAGGCAGCTCCTTTATAGCCAAATGAGACTTTATACATTCGCAGCATACTCCCTTCTTGCTACATGGATATGTACAATTGCAGTCTTTCAGGTTCTGCTCTTTTTTGCATTCCATCAAAAAAATCTCCCGTTCTCAAACTTAAATTGCGCTAATCACCTGTATCATATTTTATTTGATTGTATCAAGTTTGTAAAGGCAGATGCTAAGCGGTGGAACGTTTAACGTATCAGGGATATCTGAAAGTGATTTTTCCTCAATCACAACCTGTGGCTCTTTGCCGGGTTCGTTGTAGGCCATAGGGTCAGAGTGTGCAATAAGCCAGAGCTTGCCCGTGCCGGCTAATTTAACGCCCTGCAAATCCAATGCAAGTTCAAATTTGCGCTCAGCAGGATTTACAATTCCAATTGTAAGCGCCTTCTTATCGCTCGTCCAGGCGGCTGATACATCGAGCGGAGAAATGTCACCCGTAACTTCGACCGGAATCGTGCCGAAGTGCTGCCGGTAGAGCTTCAAAGGCAAAGCTGTAGTGGCAAAGGCAGCATCGGTTTTGGAAGTCTTGATACAACCGATGACGTTGACCGTCTGGGCATAATTGGCCAGGAACATTATATCCGAATGGCGAAAGTATTCGTGCAGGCCTTTGGCAATACCCAAAGCGTCTTTGTGGAAATATCGCGTTCCCAGTTCGCCGAATAGATACGGACCATACCAGTAGTTCCATTCGGTCATGGCAATTCGGATGTCTTTTCCTTTCAGGGTATTCAATTTTTGACGGAGTTGCTGATGGAATTGAACCTTCTGCTTGATATTGTTGGCGATTTGGGATGTATGTTCGATGAGGTTCGATTTTTGCTTACAATAAAAATGCTCCGCAATCAGGTCAATGTGATTCGAACAGTGCCGTAGTAATCCTTTGCTCCATGGGCCGACATTTCCGGAGGCAATCGGGACAATATTCGGGTCCACTTCACGCATTTTGTCCACGACCCAGTTATGTTTAAGAACATAATGCTCCAGCTTCATATAGCCGAGCTGCCAGTTTCCCCACATTTCATTGCCGATGCACCAGTAGCGAAGATTAAACGGTTCCGGCTCACCGTTTTTGGCCCGTAAAGAGCCCATAATTGTATCAGCCGAACCGTTGGCGTATTCCAACTGAGCAGCCGCAGAGTAGGCATCGCCGAAACCGGTGTTGACGGTCACTAACGGTTCGGCATTAAGCAGACGGCAAAAGCGAATAAATTCATGGAAGCCGAAGTCATTGTGCTCCACGCCGGTCCAGGCGGGATTTTTGCGAGGGGGCCTGCGGTCCCTGTCACCGATGCCGTCGCGCCAGTCGTAACCACTGACGAAATTTCCGCCGGGCCAGCGATACATCGGGGCATTAAGCTCTTTGAGCAGCCCCATCGTATCGGCACGCATACCATCGATATTGTCCGCCGGCATCAGGGAAGCCGTACCAACAAAACATGAATTATCCGCTATCTTGATTTCCAGCTTGCCTTTTATAGTGTCTGCACCGGCTGTAAACTGAAATGGACACTTGATATACTCATTCGCACCAACGGCGAAGTGAACGTCCTGTCGGTCTTCCGGTTTGCCTGCCTTGGCGTAGCCCGCTTCGGCGGGCGAAGAAAGGTCGCCCCAGATAAGCGATACCGTCACATTCGCCCCCGTGTCTTCTGTCCCGCTGCCCCGACTTGCGTCGGGAGACGCAGGGGCAGGCGAAGACAGAAACGAGGGCTGTTTGGCTTTGAGGTAGATATAACCAACATATTGTTTATTTTTAACCAATCCGAGGTCAGGTTGTCGGATGCCGCTATCAGGCTGAATGAGTGGTGTGTGCTCGCCAACGAAGGAATCTTCTTTGGCCATAACAACCGAATCAGCCGCGCCCATAATTTGCCAGGGTGAGGCGCCGACTACCGCAAAAGGATGGTTTTTGGAAACGCCACCTGTGCTGCGATAGGGGTCGTAATTTACCATAATCGGAAAATAGAATTTTCGGTCCTCTAACATCTCCGCCCATATTCCGCCATAAATACACCTGCCGAGATGCTCGATAAATTGCCCATAGATATATTTGGAAATCGGCTCGCCGGTTTTAGCCGCATCGATTTCCACGGCTGCCCTTGCTCCCTCCACCGCCGATTCATCTCGCGCCAGCCAGACTGCCATCTCGCCAATTCGGCGGTTCGCCCAGGCGTAGTAAGGAACCGCTACGAAATTATGCTCTTTTCTTGTCAGAGATGCTCTATCTTCAGCATCATCTAACGCAACGGCATTGCTGCGAATCACTGTTACACCGCCGAGCAAATTCTTTTTATACTCTGCCCTCAGCTCGGCCTCATCAGACAGAAGCAGGTTAAGAACACGGCCGCCATTATCAATCCCCTCGGCACAGTAAACAATCGGGCCACGCTGCAGGGCCACCTTTGCTGTATTCGTCTTAACTTTCTCGTGAGACAGCACCCTTCGCACAGGCATCGGCAGATTCAATTCGATAACATCACCTTTCTTCCATGTGCGCTCAATGCTGGCAAAGCCCTTTTCCATATCCAACGCGACTTCTTTACCGTTGATACTCAGGCGCACCTTTTCATCACTGGTATCGGCAAAGCAATACAAATCACTCGGCACCGGCTGGTTCTGCGCCCAGCCGGGAATACGAACACAAATTGTAAACTTGGCCGAACGCCGCGGCTCAACAGTTATCTTCACCACCCCATCCCACGGATAGCGAGTCTTCTGTTTTATCCGCACGGCGTTGTCTTTTATCAATATGGTGCCGGAACCATTAACGAACAGATTGACGTACAGCTTGTCCTCGCTACGCGCATATACGTATCCGGGAACGGATGGAATAAAGCGGGCTATGTTTCCGGGACAGCAGGCGCAGGAAAACCACGGGCTGCGTCTGTACCGGCCTCGCGACTCAAGTGGATTAGGATAGAAAAATCTGTCACCGCTTAGTGACACGCCTGAAAGTAAGCCGTTATAGAGAACTCGCTCCATAACATCGATATATTTCGCATCACCATGCGACAGAAACATCCGATGGTTCCACATAACGTTACCGACAGAAGCGCATGTTTCGCAATATGCCTCTGCATTAGGCAGCTCGTAGTCTTTGCCGAATGCTTCACCATCTTTTTGGGCCCCGATACCGCCGGTAATATACAGCTTTTTTGCGACGACATTCTCCCATATCCGGTCGACTGCATCGAGGTAACCCTTATCGCCGGTCAGTGCTGCGACATCAGCCATGCCGCAATACATATATGAGGCCCGTACAGCGTGGCCCACCGCCTCGCTTTGCTCAATGACTTTCTTATGAGACTGGTTGTACTCTCCGCCGCCGGGGCCACGAGTATCAAGGAAGAATTTGGCCAATTTGAGGTGCTTTTCATCTCCGCTAATTCGGTATAGTCTCGCAAGTACCATCTCAATAAGCTGATGGCCGGGTGCAGTTTCATTTTTGTCCGGGCCGAATACCGAATCCAGCAGCTCGGCATTTTTGATTGCAACATCAAGCAGAGTCCGTTTGCCGGTGGCCTGATAATGTGCGACCGCCGCCTCATAAAGATGTCCCATGTTATAAAGCTCATGGCTGTCATTTAATCTCGACCAGCGCTGTTCACCAAACCATTTAAGCAGTCTCTTGGAATTACTCGTTCGACAGGTGTACAGGTAGCCGTCGTCCTCCTGCGCAGCGGAGATTTTGACAATCAGCTTATCCAGATATTTTTCAAGTTTTGCATCTGGATGGACGCTCAACGAATAAGATGCACCTTCAAGAATTTTATAGGGGTCGGTATCATCGAACGGGAAGCTGCCGCGATGCTCACCTTTCATCAGGCCGCCTGCTATGGCAAAATTATCAATCCTGCCGGTCTTCTCACACTTTTCAAAGGTGTAAGGAATCGTTACTTTTCGATTCGTCTCAATCCGCGGCGCCCAGAATCTATCCTTAATCTTAACATCAGTAAACGATACCGGCTGAATGGGATAATCCCTGCTTTTGACATTCGCGTCAGCATCACATCCCGCCGTCGCGGAGGCCGCTATGGCGGGCGTAGAACGGCTTTGAATACCTATTGCGCAGCAACTGCCGAACAACACTATCAATGCGATTATTTTCCATCTGTGCATAACGAATCCTTCCATATTGTGTTTTATCAACCTCACAACCAAAATTTTAGGGAAAAATCAAGAGAAGTGCAATTCTATAATATCTTTATCGTTAAGGACATGATTTCTCTGTGCGTTTTGGCCGTCATAGACCCCGGTCCCCCAGATTCTTGCAAATTTAAGTTTATCAGCCAACTCCCTGTGAATCGCTGTGGTCATATCCATAACAGTGGAGCCCGCCGGCAGTGTAAACGGCTCATCCATATCAGGTTTCTTGCCGGGCGGCTTGGCGTAAATGCGTATGATATTCAGCAATCGAAACAAATTCTCGGGCAGCTTGTCAAGCCCAGCTCCTGTTTCTGTCGAGATTTCGATAAATTCAAACTGACGCTTGCCCGCCCTGAGCGAGGCCGAAGGTCGCGATTTTTTAAGGGCCTTAAAGGCTCCGGGTTTTGCAATATCAGATTTTGTGCAGATGCAAAAGGCCCTTTTGCCAAGCATGTTGCCCTGCTGGTCAACAGCCGGAGTTTCGGCATCAATGAGCAGACCTCTGGATTCTAAAAAGTCCAGGCAGACATCCATTTGCTCTTTTGCCCCGGCTGAGAGGTCTATGACAACAGCAATAAGGTCGCAATTGCGGTATGTCCCGACCTGGCCGGGTGCAATATAGTCAGCGGTAATCGGCGGCATATCAACAAGCTGAATCTGGACATCCTCGAACTGCACCATTCCCGGCACAGGAGCAGTCGTGGCAAATGGAAAATCGGCAGCGTTGACCTTCGCATTAGTAAGGGCTGCAACGATAGAACTTTTACCGCTATTCGGCACACCCAGTAGAACAATCTGGCCTACGCCGCTTCGCTGGACATGGAAGATATCAACGCGTTTGGCCTTGCCTTTACCTGGGGGCGCCTCTTTTAGTTTACTGAGCTTTCTTCGCAGGTCCGCCTTTAAGTGGTCGGTGCCCTTATGCTTGGGCATCACCGCTAACATCCGCTCAAGCGCAAGAATCTTCTCATCATTTGTCGTGGCCTCGCGGTACCACTGCTCTGCCTTAAAATATTCCGGTGTTAGATTAGCAGGCACGATTAAAACTCAAAAATTAAAATTATGGAATCATCCAGCAGAAAGCTTCTGCTGGATGATAACTTCCTCAATTTTGCACTTTGATATTTGATTTTCTAATCAGCGACTTTTTCGGCAACCAAATCGCCAACTTCACTTGTCGAATAGCCCATTTTTCCTGCCTGCAGCGATTTGAGCTTGTTGGCGGTTACGAACATCACGGCATTTTCCACCTTCTCCGCTGCCTTTTCCTCGCCTAAGGCGGCGAGCATCATTTGCGCCGCACAGATAGCAGCCAGAGGATTTATCACGCCTTTGCCGGTATATTTCGGTGCGCTTCCGCCGATGGGCTCGAACATACTGACGCCTTCCGGGTTGAGATTACCGCCTGCGGCAATGCCCATACCACCCTGTACAATTGCGCCGAGGTCGGTGATAATATCACCGAACATATTTCCGGTCACAATAACATCGAACCATTCGGGGTTCTTGACCATCCACATGCACGTTGCGTCAACATGATAATACTCACGTACTATATCAGGATATTGGCTTTCGCCCATTTCATGAAAAGCCCGCTCCCAGAGGTCATAGATATATGTCAGCACGTTGGTCTTGCCGCACAAAGCAAGCGTATTATTTTTTCCTCTACCACGTGCCTTTTTGCCGTATTTGCGCGCGTATTCGAATGCGTACTTTAAGCAGCGGTCGACCTGAAAACGATTATAAACAGCCGACTGCACAGCCACTTCATTGGGCGTTCCTTTCATAGTAAATCCGCCTGTGCCGGTGTATGCATCGCCGGTGTTTTCACGAACAACGACGAAATCGATATCGTCGGGGCCTTTATCCTTCAAAGGCGTTTCAACTCCCGGATATAATTTGACCGGCCGAAGGTTTATATACTGGTCAAGCGCAAACCGGGCCTTGAGAAGTATACCTTTTTCAAGGATACCCGGCGCAACGTCCGGATGGCCGATAGCGCCTAACAGAATAACATCGAATTTACGAAGCTCCTCGATAGAGCTGTCCGGCAGTGTCTCGCCTGTTCTTTTGTACCTTTCGCCGCCGAAATCAAACTCGGTCAAATCAACTTTGAATTTGAACTTGTCTGCAGCAACCTTTAAAACCTTAACCGCCTCAACCGTTACTTCCGGCCCAGTCCCGTCACCAGGTATTACAGCAATCTTATACACGCCACATTCCTTTCATATTCACGTTGTAGCAAATCTCACTTGACCTTCTGAGAATATCGCCAGCCCATTTCAAATGTGCCTTTCATGCACTTTACACACTTATCATATTCCATAGTGGCAATTTGCAGAATCTTGCCCTTCGCCCACGTAATGCAAAACATCACATCCGAAAAATATACCGCACCTTCATTGGCCTCAACGCCCTTAAAATCAGAATATATCTTCGCCTGATACTGACCATCTACTATTGGCATTTCAAGGGCTCCTGTTTAGCATCAGATAAATTTCTGTTTTCCCAGAGTCCCGCATACGGCCTGGAACTTCTCTCTCTCATATTCATGATGAGCTAACTCTCACTCCAACCTTTCAGCATGTCGCCAGCCCATTTCAAACCACCCTACATCTTTGTCATACTTCATGGTGGAAATCTGCAGAATCTTGTCCTCCGCCCATGCTACGCGAAACACCACATCCGAAAAATATATCGAGCCTTCATCTGCCTCAACGCCATTAAAATTAGAATATATCCTCGCCTTTTGAATCGCCAGGTCTCCGACTTCCTTTATCTCTGCCGTCGGCTTTGCTCCATTGTGTAAAATGATTTTTACGTCCTTGCCTTTTAATGCCGGCAGCAATTCATTAAGTAGCCCAACAGATATATTGCTGATTCGCACTGTACGTGCCGCGCTAAGCCTGTCCTTTAGCTGCTTAATTCCTTCATCTGCACTGGCAAATTCCATTGATATATTCGCCCGATGCTGGCCACCTTCTATTGGCATGTCACTGTCTCCTTCTTGTTATATTCGATTCTTTGTTTATAATTTAGCCGATTACACAGCTTATCACGTAATTGAATTACAAATTCACAAAGCTATATAAACTTCTACTTTTCCAGAACCTTGCATATCGCCTGGAGCTTCCCTTTGCAGGAATCTCTTTCTTCGCAGAGAATCTGGGCCTTTCTGTATAAATTCTCACGGGTCAATTGTATCAGCTCAAAGACGAGCTCTTTCTCACTCTGGCGCACTTTCTTTTGAAGCTGCTTCAGCCGGTTGGTGATACTTCTCTGAACGCCTTCGAGCTGACTGAGCGTAATACTATCATCAGGATTTTGCCTGACACTCATTTTTTTAAACCTCCCAAAAATTCTCTTAACGATTCTTTTGGGCCAACTTATTCAATAACCCGCCGGCATTGATTATTTCCAGTGCAAAGTCCGGCAATGGAGTAAACTCAATATCAATACCAGCGGTTCTATTTTTTATCAAGCCGGATTTAAAATCAATCTCAAGCTCATCGCCATCTTTGATTTTCTCCGGTGCATCTGACGATTCGATAATATAAAAACCGTTGTTAATAGCATTACGGTAGAATATTCTTGCGAAGGATTTTGCGATAACGGTTTTTACGCCTGCTCCGCGAATAGCCCAGACAGCGTGCTCTCTGGATGAGCCGCAACCGAAATCCTCACCGGCAACAATTATATCACCTTTTTTGGCTTTGTTGACAAAATCAGGGTCTAAATCTTCAAGACAGTGCTTCGCCAACTCAGTCCGGTCATCCGTATTGAGATATCTTGCCGGTATTATCTCATCAGTATTAATGTGACCTCTGTTATAAACATGTGCTTTTGTCATAAATTAATTCCTTTTGTCGCTCTCACAAAATTAAATATTAAAATGTAAAAATCAAAACTACATATTAAAAACAAAAATTACTTCTTTCCTTTCAAAGTTAATATACTGGAACCAAATATGTTTGCTATCTCGTCAAGCTCATTTAAAAACCATGTCACTTTTTCAGTCTTAGCTCTCTTGCTATCTCTCAGTAGCGCAAACCAGAGCTTGCTCTCGTTTGCTGACTTGAGAGAAATATTGAAGTAATGAGTGAAATCCTTCTTACTACTTGCCGCCTGGCCTTCAACGTAGTTGGCGATAATACTCGTACCACTTCTCAATAACTGATCCGCAAGTCTCCTTGAGACATTGTCGTTCGGCAAAGCATCTAAGAATTCAATGAGTTTAAGTGTGAATCCATAAAGACGCTTCTTGAACTCCTTTTTAATTTTTGCCTTGTCGTTTTGCATTTTGATTTTTGATATCTAATTTTCAAAGGTACTTTCTGGCATCGGTTAATTTTCCTTCAACTGCACTTGCAGCCGCTGTAGCCGGACTTGCCAAATAAACTTCGCTTTTCGGATGTCCCATTCTGCCGACAAAGTTCCTGTTCGTTGTGCTGACGCACTTCTCGCCTTCAGCTAATACGCCCATAAATCCGCCTAAGCACGCCCCGCAGGTCGGCGCGGCGATTACACAGCCGGCATCATAAAATATATCGAAAAGACCTTCGTCTTTCGCCTGTTTCCAGATTACAGGCGTAGCAGGCACAACAATTGTTCTGATGGCAACCTGTTTTCCTTTCAGAATTTTAGCTGCAATCCGCAGGTCCTCGATTCGGCCGTTCGTGCAGCTTCCGATATAGGCCTGGTCCATTTTTTTGCCGGCACATTCGGCGATAGGGACACCGCCGCTCGGCAGATGCGGCAGAGCGACCATCGGTTCGATTTTTGAGCAGTCAAACTCCTCAACAGCCACATACTCGGCATCTTCATCAGATTCATACACAGTATAATCGGTTTTGTCTTTTAAATGCTCATCGAGATACTGCTTTGTCACATCGTCGAAAGGCATTATCCCATTTTTCGCCCCGGCTTCGATGGCCATATTGGTAATTGTCATCCGCGCTTCCATCGACATATCGCCAAGGGCCGGCCCGACAAATTCCATCGCTTTATATAATGCACCGTCAACACCAATCCTTGCAATTACAACAAGGATAACGTCTTTACTATATACGCCGTGGCTAAGTGTTCCGTTGAGCACAATCTTTATCGAAGCCGGAACCTTAAACCACAACTTGCCTGTCGCAATTGCCGCCGCTGCATCCGTTGAGCCGACGCCCGTGCTAAACGCCGCAAAGGCACCGTATGTGCACGTGTGCGAGTCGGGCCCAACGATAACTTCACCGGGGCGGATATGTCCCTGCTCCGGCAGAAGTGCATGACAGACTCCGGCTCTTCCGAGCTTGTAATAGTATTTTATATTGTGTCGCCTCGCCCATTCGTCGAGCCGTTTATGCAGCTCAGCGCTTTTGATGTCCTTGGCCGGCTGAAAATGGTCGGGCGTTACGACAATCTTTTCTTTGTCGAACACCTTATCGATTCCCTTTTCTACAAGCATAGATATAGCCGCCGGCGTCGTAACATCATGACACATAACGACGTCAATATTTGCATCTATAAGCTCACCAGGCCTAACTTTCTTCTTCCCGGCCGCTTTTGCTAATATTTTTTCAGTAATCGTCATTGCCATAATATTTATCCTAATTCTATATTGCCTGCCACGGCGTAGCTCATAAGCGAAGCCGGGTCATTCCCATAGTTATTCAATCCCGGACTTACATTAGATTTCCGGTTCCACTTCGGTCGCCTTACCTTTACTCTGCATCGAAACCATTCGATTGATAGCATCGACATACGCCTTTGCGCTGGCTTCGATTATATCTGTCGAGATTCCGCGGCCGACGTAGCTTCGGCTGTCATCTCTAATCTTGACGGTGGCTTCGCCGAGCGCTTCTTTGCCGCCGGTGAGAGCCCTTATCGAGTAGTTTTCAAGCTTTGGCGATTGGCCGGTTGCTTGCCTGATAGCCTCATACGCCGCATCAACCGGACCGTCACCGGTGGCATCAGCCTGTATTGTTTTGTCGGCTGCTCTCATTTTTACACTTGATTTAGGCGCGGTGTCGGTATCAATTACAACGTGCAGGTGCAGCAGCTCATAAGTCTGCTCAATGAGGTGAATCTCATCGCTGATTATCGCCGCCAAGTCCTCATCAAAGACCTCTTTTTTCTTGTCGGCAACGACTAAAAATCGCTGATACGCTTTCTCAACCTCATCTTCACTCAGTGCATATCCCATCTCTTCAAGCCGATGGACAAGGCCGTGCCGGCCCGTCCTTGCCGTCAGCACAACACGACTTTCTGCAAGGCCGATTGTCTCAGGCCGCATTATCTCGTAAGTCTCACGCTTTTTCAGAAATCCATCCACATGGATTCCGGAGCTGTGCGCAAAAGCATTATGCCCGACAATTGCCTTATTTGCAGGCACCGGCATACCTAATAAATCAGCGACCATCCGACTTGTTCGATAGAACTCGCGGGTATTAATGCCCGTCTCTACCTCATCAAAAAAATCCTTGCGCGTAAGAATAGCCATCACTACCTCTTCGATAGCCGCATTACCAGCCCGCTCACCAATCCCGTTAATCGTCCCTTCGACCTGGCGGGCGCCGTTTTTGACGCCAGCCAGCGAATTGGCTACCGCCAATCCGAGGTCGTCGTGACAGTGGACGCTGATTGTCGCCTTGGCAATGTTCGGCACATTGGCCCGAATGTCGCTGATTAGCGCACCCCACTGCTGAGGCATTGAATAACCGGTGGTATCGGGGATGTTGACAACGGTAGCGCCAGCGTCAATAACCGCTTCAAGCATCTCATAAAGATACTTCATGTCGGCCCGGCCGGAATCCTCGGCATAAAATTCCACATCTTTCGTAAATTCAGCGGACTGCTTGACGGCCTCGACGGCCATTTTGATAATATTGGCCTTTTTTTCGCCCATTGTTTTGCCATATTTGTCATCCGCGAACTTTCCCTCGATGTGAATATCAGAGACGCCGATACCGGTATGGATACGGCAGTGCTTGGCCTTGGCAAGGGCCTTCGTGCAGACCTCGATATCCTCTGCCCTGGCGCGGGTCAGGCCGCAAATAATCGGGCCTTCAAGCTCCTCTGATATCAGACGCACCGCCTCAAAATCCTCGGGTGATGAAGCCGGGAAACCAGCCTCGATAATATCAACCTTCAAACGGGTCAACTGGCGGGCGATTTCGAGCTTCTCCCTGGACCCTAATCGGCTGCCAGCGGCCTGCTCGCCGTCGCGTAACGTTGTATCAAATATCATCACTTTTTCTTTAGACATCTGTGTTTTCTCCAAAATTTCTATTCTTTGCCACAGATTTCACTGATTGCTCTGATTCAAATTTTATACTGCTGTTTTTTACTTATTCTGTGCAAATCTGTGTTCATCCGTGGCTTAATTTGACTAATTATGCCCTAATCAGGGCAAAATTTCCACGAAATTACGAAAAAAACGATAGGTTGTTATTGGTTTTATGTAGATATATTATTGCGCCTTGCGGCGCAAAAGGAGGGCATGTAGGCCAAGAATGGCCTTTGGAATGAAGTTTATCCGCCTTACGTCTGGCAGACAAGATGTACAGTTTTCACTCATATTCCTAATTATACAAGACAAAGAGCTTTTTGCAAATGTTTTTTTGAATAAATTCCGCAGACCCCGTCCCGAACTCAGGCCGAGGCGAGGGCTTGGCCGCCGTCCCCTGCAATCGGCGGCCAGCTTAAAAACCCAGTGCACAAATTCTCCCCTTTATGTTATCAAAGGCGAACCGGAGTGGATAAATGTTGATAAAAATAGGCTGGTTTTCTGGTGGGGTGACATCCACATGGCACTTAGAGTAAAAATTCTCGTTTTGCCTGCCCTGCGAAGCCCTCTATTTAGTGCGAAGCGGGGAGCGGTTCTTTAGGGCGTCTGCGGCGTTTCCTTTCGCCTCGCGGCGTCCTCGAAGTATTACAATACATCTGCGGCTGGCGGACGGTCGGGGCCTTGCATCCATCCCTAAACTCCTCACTCAAAAGAGAGGTAGTAGAGAAATACTGTTATTTGGCGAGATACGAGATACGGGCGACAAGCGACGAATAATGGCGAAGCGGGGAGTGGTTATTTTAGCCCTTGAATGCTTTACCTGTCCCCATTCTTATTTTCTGAAAGAAAATATGGGGGACGCTACCCGCTATTTAAAGCCACACTCGTCTCGCTCGTCAGGGCGAAGGCCCTGCCGTAGTACCGAGCGTAGACGCGAGCCGGAGCCGGAGAGGATGCAAAGAGAGTTTAGAAAATATTGAAAAGGTTAACATTGCTACCTAATTATTGCAAAGGTTGACCCAGAAATGATATAGAGTAATCGGATTCATTTTTATACGTGAATGAGTAGATTTGTATTCACCTAATTCAGATACCTGTATTGCCGCGATTTTATCCTGTTCCGACCATCTAACATTATCACCTGAACTATCTATTAGATCGTCTATCCAAGAATTGACTTCACTATGCCAATAATTAAAGTCTTCCTTCTGTACATAACCTAACATCGCTGCAATATCATGGTTTTTTCCGTGGTCTTTATTCTTAAACCTGCCAATGCCAGAGTTAACATAATCCCTTGAACTCGTTGGTGGAAGTCTCTTAGCTTCAATAAAAAAGAGTGGTTCTGAAAATACTATATATGGTGAGGCAAAAATCAGGATATCTGGCCCACTCTTTGCCTCAAATCTGAATAAATAACCACTTAACTCTCTCAATTTATCATTCAAAAGATTTGTAATTTCCCGAGATATATCATCCTCGCAAAGAATTGATAGGTTAATATTTGCTTTTCCTGAAAGTGTGCTTAAAACGTCAACAATATTTTCCCGAATAAAGGATAGAATACTCTTTTGATGATGACTTGATTCTAATGAGTAAATTAAATCATTTTTAATATCTGGCTTGCTTTGCTCATAGTGCATAATCAATACCCGCTACTCACCAGGTCTGTAAATACTTCATTCGCATCACGCAACGCGATTGATTTCAGCCAGTATCGCAATATTTTGGGTTTGACCAAATAAACCTTGTCTTTCTGATAAAGCTTTATGATACGTTTATACAAGACATTAGAATCCTGATGATTGTCAATAAGGCAGCTTAAGTCCCCTTTTTCGATTTGCCTTTTCTCTGTTTCAGATATTCCTTGGGGATTGTTAGGATTGCCGTAAGCAAAAGAAAGACAGATAAAAGAGTTCGATTCTATATTCTCCAGAGGATAAAACTGCTTACTTTCTTCTTTGTAAATCGAGTTCAAAGAATCACAGAAAACTTTAGCAAAGGCTTTAAGAATTTGCCCATTAGCATTTTCAGTATTTACCTCTGCTTCTTCATTTTTTGCCAACTGCTTAGCATAGTATTTAATAACATCATCACATATAATTTCCTCCGCCTTGGACAATCTGAGCTTATTAAAATCATCTGGGTACGGCAACTCCATGATGTCAGACTTCAAAATGGTATTTGGGGACCTACTAATTCCTGCACGTCCGCTTCCAGAAATGGAGAGCATTTTATACAGCACCCGATTGTTGATGATGTTTTTCCGCAGGTTGAGCAATTCTGACTCTTGGCCTTGGGGTGCATGAATACCAATAATATCATGCTTAAATATTAAATCGTCTTTTCTAAATGCAACTGGCAATGATGGCCTTTCCTTTATTAAAATATGCGGTGCTTCAAATATCTTTTTATTTCTTTCTGCGGTACTTTTAAAGTATTTTGCTCGTTCAACTTGAATGTCGGAATCGGCAATAGTGTCACTGTTAAATCTATTAGTTGGTATCATATTTTTGTTGGTCAAGTGTGTCGCTTTCTTAGTGCCGTTTTCTCCAATAATATACCCTTCTGCAAATTCCCAATCACTGTTCAACTTTTTCTTTTCTTTTAGAAATTCTTCCAATGTTCTTAAGTGTCGTATGCGTTTAATAAGATAGCTTAAATGACCTCCACCTAAATAATTAGCTTTCCATATTAATTGTTCCGTTTTTGCCAGTTCTTTGGGCACATAATACAGGTCATACTTGTCTATCTCAAAATATAACTTTTCTTTCGATGTCCTTGTTCGCCTGATGGCAACGTGTAAGATATCTTTGTCATCGGGCGGAATATTTTGGACGAATAAAACAACTACTGGATAATTTCTTCCTTCAAAAAGAACTCCACTTAAAGAGCTAAAATCAAAAATTTGTGGTACATTATACCTCTTTAAAAACTCGTGCCGATGCTGGATCGTTTCATTGTATAAGAGTGGCCCGGAAGGAATTACAAGAGAAAGCCGTGCGCCTTTTTTCAGCAGCTTCATAGACTGCTGCAGGAAAAGAAGGGCTATATTTTTATCTGGTATCGCATAATCTGTTTCTATTTTATTTGTTATGTCCTGCCAATATTTTTCCTTCTCATTTTTTCCCTCCACAGGGGGATTAAAAGGTGGATTTCCTATTATCAGGTCAAATTTTCTATTTGTCTTAACAAAATCAAAAAAACCCTGCGCTACAATGTTTTTGCTCAAATCTATAAGTTTTTCTTCTGTTAATTCATCCCACGCTTTTTTGGGTTCAAGCATATCACATAATGCAACTGTCAAGCTAAAAATTGCTAACTTGACGGCTTCTGGCTCAATATCAACACCGAAAATCTGTTTCCTAAGAATGGATTTTAGTTTTCCGATCTTTGGCTTTTTAATCTGGTCAGTTTTTTCATCAGTTTTCTCATATTCCTCCTTCTGCCACCACTGAACAATCCGCTTAAATGCAGCCACAAGAAAAATTCCCGACCCGCAGCTTACGTCAATAATGGAAATATCATCCTTTGGCTTAGTAACGGGCATACATTCATCAACCATGAAATTGACCAAATGTACGGGAGTATATGTAATGTCTTTTCGCTTAATGTCTTTTCGCTTGGGTATAAACTCCTCATAGATACGACTGATCAATTCTACAGGCAGACAGTTAAAATCATAGAGCTTCCAAAATACGTATTGGTAATTATCTTGCCTAGCATCTAAAAAATCTGCAAGTTTTAAATGATTGAGCTTCGATATTTCTTTTTGCTCCTGTTCATCTAATTCGAAGATTTTACCATTTACATCTTTACCTAAATCTTTAAAAAACTGAATTATCTTCTTATTTCGGAGAACATCACAAAAACAAGTGGCCCCATCATATTTACTGAAATAATCAGTGCTTAGAACACGATTGCCCTTACTGTCTTCTCTCTCTTCAAGATATTTTACGAAAATGCTTAACACCAGAAGTTTGTTACATATATGTTCATTTTGCCCTTTGATAAATTCATCTCTTATTTTCTTTAATCCATCGATCAATTTCTTATATGAGCTACTATTAATGCTAAAATGTTTCTTGTTTTCCCGCAATTCCCAAAAGCTGCCGTTTTGAAACAGACTCGCGGAATATTTTTTATACTTTTCGTGAGCATCAGAAACTAAAGAAAAATCATCAA
>CAZOQJ010000001.1:0-88922 GCA_964581905.1 uncultured Pirellulales bacterium | reverse complement strand
CGGGAAAGCTTCGAGAGGAACAGGTAAAGTAATGGGGGTATCAACAACAAGCTTCAATTGAGAAGCCAAAACTCTGTACACTATGCCGGATAACAGTAATAATAGAATGGCCAAAGCACAAACTAACCGTACTGTGATTGCGCCTTTTTTTTCACAGAGAGCACCGACAGCTCCGTCCGATTTCACCCTACATTTGACTCCATTCAAATACATCAAACGATATATCCCTAAAGCAGTACTCTAAAAGTAAAAAAAAAGCATCGCTCAACATCCCCTGCACCCTTCCGTGGGCTACAGCTAACTTGTCAAACCACGGACAGTTTGCATCAATGCTACCAAGCACATGAGAGCTTCGATTAAATTTCATCGTTGGGAGAAGCTTTAGGAGGGCCTCCTCCTGCTGGTACCAACGACAAAGCACATTATTTCACCAATTGCTGTTTTGTCAACCTTTTTATCTACAAAAAAGTAAAAATTCTGTAAAAAGTAAAATAGGTAAATCTGTGCGCGTCCTATAACGTTTGAGCATTGTGGCAAGTGTAGGTCTTTGGTTGTAAATAATGTAAGATTGCCGCCAATAAGCCGATATATTCGTTATATTCGAAAAAATCGGCCTTGTAATTACCAAACGCGAATCCGCAAAAATTAAACATATTTGACTTTTCTATGTTCTGAACAAGTATCTTTTATAACCCCCCGATACAGCCGATATATCACAGATTCAGCGTATGTAAAAAAGGTTGTGTTTGCCTCTGCTGAAATTTATTCTTACTATTTATAGTGGGAAAATATGCATTATAGTGGGAAAATATGCAATAAGGCATTTTACCCTTGAACTGAACGTTTATATGGCAAATACAATGGATACATCTAAGCCAGCATGCGGAGGAGGGCACGAACCCTCACGCCAATTCGTGTTGATGTTTTTCTCGCTACTCGCCATTGGTGCAAATCTGCCTAGCAAAGGTTTTGCAGCTAATTCGCTAAGCCAGTTCGGGATAACATGGACGTTTGATAAAGAATTATCTATTGATGGTGCCGGAGACACATATCAGTATGGCCAATTTGCAAATGGAGATTATTGGGTTGTTGGGCCAGTTGCTATCGTAGGGATTGACCCACCTTCCACTGAAATTGGCGGACGAACAAAAAACGGCACAATGCTAAATCCCAACCCCACTGAAAATAAACATGGTTACGACAGTAATGCGTTATATCTTACTTACGATGCGGCGATTAATGTTGCTTTGGATGTAAGTGCAACTTCGCCTCTTGATGTTGCTCCAAGTTCATCTTTGGTTTCTACTATCAGCGTTGCAGCGGCAGGTCATCAGCCACAGGTACAAACTGCGGCAATTTTAACTGTATTAGCTTCTGCTCCTGCCGCCGATAGTTTTCGCCCGGCATACTGTGGTTCTGACAAAACAATCAATTTTAATAAGAGTGATTTGAATTATAATGTACTCTCAAATCTAACGGCGGTGGATGATACACCTGAGTTGGCTACGGTTGAAGGTTATTTTGAGAAACCTTGGATTGACCACCGGGCGGGCTATGGGTCCAGGCAACTACATCCGGTCGATAATATGCCTGATTATGGTACGGATATAGCTCGGCGGACAGGGATAGGTGCGGTGTTCTTGAATCTTGATTATACGAACGAACAAAAAGAAACATTGCTTGTTAGATATGTGCAGTTGGGTATTGACAATTTTGGCATAGTAAACAATGGCGGCCTTGTTAATTTCCAAAATGACGGAGGTCATCAAGCTGGCCGTAAAATGCCAATCGTATTTGCGGGGGTTGTTCTTAATGATACAAGCATGAAAAACATCGGTGTTAAATCAGGAGATTATTTATACGATGGAGAACACGGAGCTGGTGATGCACCTGCAGATTATATCCATTTCCAAGAGGATGACCAAACATTCTATGCTAAGGCGGCAGATGCATATTCACAGCCATACGCACTAAATGGACATGGAGTGGCAGCATATACTACAGGCACTGTAAAAGTAACGAATGGAAGTGCTGTAGTAGAGGGAGTTGGGACTGAGTGGGTTGCTAACGTAACTGGAGGTCAGTATTTTGGAGTAGATGAGGACGCTGAAGCATACAACATTGATGGCAAGGCTTATCTAATAGATTCTGTTGACAGTAACACCCAAATAACATTGAATGTGGTTTATAGGGGCGATACGGACGTTACCGGCGATGCTGTTTATCAAGTACGGGGCGCTTTGTACTATGGGCATGGTGCTGGTCCACTCGGTGCTGATTGGACAGAATTTGTTGCTGCGGATATTGGTTTGCCGTGTTGGGGCCTTGTACATTCTACCTATCCTGTTCGTTCTAGTCCTCAATGGGGTAAGGGATACCAAGTAGCCAATGCACAGGTCTGGGGAGGACTTCTTGCTGCATGGATTATGCCTGATATAAAAACCTTATGGAACCACGACGCTCTCTTTGATTATATGGACAGGTTTATGGCTGAGCATGAAGGAGAGGCGGTGCGGCAGACAAGCGATTTTCTCGAAAATATGTGGGATACCTACCGTGCGGATTATGGAGATATCTGGACTGCGGGTTCGGGCAGTTCGAATTCCGCACCGACACTTAATGCAATCGGCAGTAAATCCGCAAGCGAGAACGCTCTTTTGACAATCACGATATCGGCCACCGATGCCGATAGTGATACGATAACATATTCGGCTTCAGGTACGGCCATTGATGCTGGCGCTGTACTTAGTGGCCAGACATTTAGCTGGACGCCAAGCTATGAGCAGGCCGACACTTATCAGGTCACGTTTGTTGCCAGCGACAGCCAAGCACAGGATTCTGAGACGATCAACATCACAGTTAACAATGTGAACCGAGCACCGGTACTTAATTCAATTGGAAACAAATCTGTTAATGAAAACAGTGCTTTGAGTTTTTCTGTAAGTGCTACTGACGCTGATAGTGATACAATCACATACTCAGCACAAGACCTGCCCAGCGGCGCAACATTTGCCAGCCAGAGCTTTACCTGGACACCAAGCTACGAGCAGGCCGGCACTTATCAGGTCACGTTCATTGCCAGTGATACCCAGGCCCAAGATTCCGAGACGATTACCATCACAGTGAACAATGTGAACCGAGCACCTGTACTTGATGCGATTGGTAGCAAATCGGTTGACGAGAACAGTACTTTGAGCTTTTCAGTGAGCGCATCCGACGCTGACGATGATACAATCACATATTCGGTGGAAAGCTTGCCAAGCGGCGCAGTATTTGTCGGCCAGGCATTTACATGGACGCCCGGTTACAATCAGGCAGGAAACCACCAGGTAACCTTTACTGCCAGCGATGGTCAGGCCCAGGATTCTGAGACGATTGCCATAACAGTAAGCAATACTAACCGAGCACCTGTACTGAGTACAATTGGCAACCAATCAGTTTACACAGACGATTCTTTAACTTTCACTGTGAGCGCAACCGACCCTGACAGCGATACAATAACGTATTCAACAGGAGGTTTACCCAGCGGAGCGACGTTTGCCAACCAAACCTTTAGCTGGACTCCAAATGACGGCCAAATAGGCAGTTATGAAGTTACTTTCATTGCAAGCGACGACAACGCCCAAGATTCTGAATCGATTACAATAACTGTTAGCGCTGATACGTCTGCACCGAGCGTTAATAACTGTTCGCCGGCTGCTGATGCTATACAAGTGCCCATAAATAATTTAGTAACGTTACATATCGTAGATTCCGGCAAAGGCGTTGATGCCAATTCGATAACTATTAAAGTCAACAACAATACTGTGTACACAGGTAATACAGCCGACTATAGCAGTGAATACGGCCATTGCCGCAGGGTGGGCACGAAAGCTGATTATAGGTTCATCTATCAGGCGAATGACATGTTTGATTTCGACCAGACAGTTGCTGTTACGGTAAACGCTACAGACATCGCAGGCAATGTCATGAGTGAGTATTCATACTCCTTCCAGACCGAGATGCGTTCATTCGGCCAAAATAAGAAGGTCAATTCAGGCTCAGATAACTCAAGTGATACACCTTCAACGGTACGAGACAGCAGCGGTGACATTTGGGTAGCCTGGCATGCAGGTCAAACGGGCAGTCGAGATGTATATATCGGCAAACTTACAGCGGGAGCAAACAACTTTGACAGCAGCGTTCAGCTAACAAGTAATAATACTGACCAGTGTAACGCTGCTATTGCGGTAGATGCTGATGACAAGCTCTACGTGGTATGGCAGGATAACAGGAGGGAAAATTGGGATATCTACATATCGACGTCTACTGACGGAATAAACTGGGCTACCGAAAAAAGTATCACCGACTCTAACGACAATCAGGTCAATCCTGCTATAGTTGTTGACAGCTCTGTATCGAAGACTGCATACGTTGTCTGGCAGGATGACCAAGCAGGTAATCAGGATATCTATGTAGCTTCATCGAGCAACGATTTTGTAACAACAATTTCACGAATAACCTCTGATAGCTCCGACCAAACCGAACCAGCTGTTGTTGCAGACTCTGACAATACGATTTACGTAGTGTGGACAGATGCAAGAGGCGGCTCAAATGACATTTATGGAGCGGCTTCAAACAATGGCCCCTGGACTAATGTGGCGATAGTAAGCAATGCAAATAACCAATCAAGTCCTGCAATTGCTACTGAAGCTATTGGGTCCATTTTGCATTTGCTGTGGGTTGATGATACATCCGGCAATAGGGACATATATTATGCATCTTCAAATGGCTTGCCAGCCAGTCCTTTGACAGGCAGTTCTATTATAGACGATACCTCCAGCGCCGACCAGCGGCAACCAACTGTTACTGTTACAGGCAGCACAGGCAATAACTTAAAGGTTTTCGCGTGTTGGCAGGATGAACGCAATACAGATACAGATTTGTACTTTGTTGAGGCAGGTTCCAGCAGTAAAACAAATGCGCTCATAGGCGACGACGGCTCGAATGCGAACCAAAGTGAACCGGCAATTGGAGCAGACATATACGGCCATCCGTATATGGTATGGGCTGATAGTAGAAACACAAGTACAGATATTTATTATGCTGGAAGCACTTTCATAGAATCTAACGCATTAGCATCAAAGGATGCTTCTACTTCTTTAGACGAAACAGTCGGTACTGAGCCAGCTAACATAGATGGTGTGAACGATGTTTCTATCATAGTGCCAGCAGGGGCTTATGCATGTGATATAAAGATTACGATATCAAGGGTAAAAAATCCACCAGAGTTTTCGCTTGAGTGTTTCAGTCTGCCATACGAATTCGGGCCGAGCGGGATAAATTTCGACCAGCCGGTTACAATCACCATACCATATGAGGTTTCGAACTCTGATAATCCAACTTCAGCATACTGGTATAATCCGCTTACCGGCACACTCAGTCAGCAAGGGATAACAGACATTGAGAATATCGAGATATCTTCGACCTTACATGCTCTACGTTTCAAGACTACACACTTGACACAATTTATCGTTGGCGGCTCTGTTGGTGATATCATCGGAGGAGGTGGCGGCGGCGGTGGAGGTTGCGCAATGTCTCCTAACCGCCAGGGCAACATTGTCGAATTTTTACTGCCATACGTGGGGTATATTATGGTGATGATAGTAATTACGTGCCGAGATGCACGAAAGCGGAAAGCACGCAATACAGCGAGAAGCGAATGTTAAAAATGGACTATTTACCCAGTCATGTAAGTAAGCTACCATTTTGCAATCTTTTCGCAAAATTGGTTTCTGAGATTACCGATTTGCTGCCGACCATCTGGTCGGCACAACTTTTTAGTAACAGATTAAAGCAACTCGATATATCTTTACTCATAGAGACCATCTTCGTAACGATTGCCGCAATTCTAGCAATCGCGGCCTTTAACGGCAACCCTTCTCTCTCCGGAGCTGGCTGGTTTATAACTCCAGGTACTCTGGTTGCTGCGGCAATTATACCAACAGCAATTAAGAAAAGGAGGTTTGCTAAGATAGGATTTAACATCAAACAGATTAGATATTCGCTTTCGGTGCTTGGCTGGACCTGTATATTTGTCTTTCCTGCAATCTTTTTTGGGTGTTCGTTGCTAAGGTCCTGTGGATTAAACTTGCCTCTGCGTCCTGTGCTGCCGGAGGGACAAAACCTGGCTTACTGGATATTTTATCAGTTTATGTACGTTGCTGTAGCTGAAGAAGTATTTTTCAGGGGTTATGTGCAAGGTAATATATTGAGGTTAATACGCACGGTAGAATCAGAGCAATATCGGCTACAGCAGTCGCCGACGCTCCAAAGTCGCCGACGCTCCATAGCTATGGCGACGGGACGCTATGGCGACGGAATGTGGATAAGCATACTATTATCGGCCGCTTGTTTTGCAGCCGCTCACATAATAGTCCAAGGTCAGATAATATCGGTCTGGACGTTTCTACCTGGCTTGATTCTTGGCTGGTTGTTCATCCGCACCAAATCGCTACTCGCACCAATCTTGTTTCATGGTCTTGCTAACATCTGCTATTTCATGATAGCTATAGTGCTCGCTTAAGGTAACGAAGCGAATTATTATGCGAGTCCATCTGCAAGTGCCTGCTTAGCCCCATAAATAGCCTCATCACAACCACGATATTGCTGTGAACGTATATACAAAGCTGATAGGGAGGATTCGGCTTAAGTACGGTTGACAGCAGGACGATAAATTTTAAGGCAGAGAAGGGGTGTTCAAATGAAAAAAGATAACATATTGTATATTCATAAGGTTCTGTCTATAAGCAAGTTAGTGCTTGTCTTGGCGTTGGGTTATGTAATTGCCGGAAAAGTGCTGTTGCCTGAGCGCATTAAAAAGGGCCTGGTCCCAGCCTCAGCATTGGGTGGGGACAAAGCCTGTGTAAGAAAAACTATCGAAGCACCTGTTTTGTCGCAGGAAGATTATGCTGATATCATAGAAAGAAATCCATTCGGCACTTCAGACCAAACGAACACAGGCAAACGGTCATCAATGAGTAATCCTACCGGCTCTTGGCAGTCAGCTTCCGAGGAATTGGGGCTGGCATTATTCGGCACCATATCCGGCAGCCCACCAGTTTCGAGGGCTGTCATAAAAGACCTTAAAACCAGTGAGCTTGACCTCTACAAGATAGGCCAAACGGTCAGAAACTCTCGCATTGAAGGCATAGACACAGATACAGTAACTCTGGTACATAACGGAGAAAGAAAAATATTAGGTCTCAACAATGGAAAGTACAGCAGCAACGATGATAATAATGCCCGGGCATCTTCATGCCAGACGAGCAATAATAGCCCCTCAGGGGTGAAAACCAATTCGCCACAGGAGCAAGACCCTGTCAAAATTCAAACCAGGATAGGATATGTAGAGGCAATACTGAAGAAGGCGCTCATCGAGCTTTGCTTCGCGGACAACCGAGTAGAAGGACTTAGAATAACAGGCCTGGAAAACATACCAGCGGCGAAACATATCGGCTTAAGAAACGGTGATGTTATTCGTATGGTTAATGGCCACCGATTAACAAGTAAGCAGAAAGCTTACCAGATTTTCAAGAAGGCAAGGTCACAGGCAACTATGAATTTAGAACTGTTGCGTGGTAATGAAACTAAAAGATTCTCATTTTCTTTGCAGTAAATTGTTAGCAGCATGAGAACTTCAGGTGAGCAGGTAAAACCAATGCCCCTAAAGAACTTAAATATAAACAGGCGAAAATCACAGCCGTTAACTCATCTGGGAGGAGCCCGCCGTAGGCCGAAAAGTCTTTTCTGTCTTATTTGTATATTTTGTATAAGCTTTGCGGACAGCTCCACCAACGTCGCAGAGCAATTGAGCTCTGATACCCCCGCTGCTGTCTTGCGACAGCAAGACGCGGGGGTAAATCTGCCTGCACTTACCAATCCGGGTATGGCTGATGAGCTTGTATCTGTAAACTTCGACCAGGTTGATATTCGGATTATGCTCAAGACCATTGGAGATATAACCGGGGTTAATTTTATTGTAGATGATAGTGTCCGCGGCACTGTTACGGTTATGTCGCCTACAAAGATACGTCTTGGTGAAATTTATAAGGTTTTGGAATCGATTCTGGAAGTAAAAGGCTATGCAGCTGTGCCAGCTAGAGACCTTGTGAAAATAGTCCCAAGAGCAGAAGCTTCCAAGCGTAATTTACAGGTTCGCATTGGCAGCAAACCGTCGGAAATCCCTGAAAGTGATTCTATTGTTACTCAGATTATTCCGTTGAAATATGCTGATGTTACAGAAGTAAGTCAGATTATTAAGCCGCTTTTAGCCACAAGCTCATATATGGCAACCTACCCCCGAACGAATTCGATTTTGATTACAGATGCATCTTCAAATATACATCATGTTGCCAAAATTATTCAGAAACTTGACGTAACAGGCTCAAAAGAGCAAGTTGCCGTAATTGGATTGGAATATGCTTCCGCACAGGTTCTCAGTGAACAGATAACCAGCATAATGCTGAAAAGCAAGTCTGTTCCTTCACGGACGGCACGTAGCCGGGATGCGCCACAGATTAACAGAGGTATCCAAATTTTACCTGATGTAAGAACAAATTCTCTTATTGTTGTTGCTAACACTCAGGACACCGAAACAATCAAAAAATTAGCAAATCAGCTTGATATTCAACGTCCGAGCAGAGCTGCTAATGTTCGCGTAATGTACCTTAAGAACGCACCAGCCAAAGAAACTGCTGAATCACTCACCAAAGCTGTTATGAACTTAGGAATCTCCGGTGCACTCGAAGCCCCACAGGGGGTTCAGATTGCCGCCGATGAAGGTACAAACGCACTGATAATCAGTGCTTCAGCTCAGGACTTTGAGGTAATCTCGGAGATTGTCGAAAAGCTCGATATAATTCGTGAGCAGGTTTTAGTTGAAATGCTCATTATGGAGGTCAGCGAGGAGGGCTTAAAAGAAATAGGTATCGACTGGGCAACGCTCGATGACGCTGTAGAAAGTAGTATTCGATTTTTTGCGTCAACAAATTTTGGTCCGCGCGTGGATTTCGCAAGTGGAGACCTCGAAGGACTAAGTGTCGGCGCATGGAAGAAAAGCGGCACAACTACGAACATCGGCGCAATAATAACGGCGTTGGAGAAACAGACCGGCGTTAATATTCTTTCAACGCCACATATCATGACCTCAAATCATCAAAAGGCCAGCATAATCGTGGGTGAAAACAGGCCATTTGTTACCGAGTCAAGAATTACCGAAACAACCGACTTACTTACTCCAACCGTGATAAAAACATACGAATACAAAGACGTTGGAATCAGTCTGGAGATAGTGCCGCATATCAGTCAGGGCGGCCTGGTCAGGCTCGAAATTGACAGCGAGTTCACAAAGCTTATTGAAACCACCGCTTCCTCCGATACTCCGACAACGGCTAAAAGACAGGCACAGACCGTTGTTTCCATGAATTCCGGCTCGACTATCGTCATCGGTGGACTAATTCGCGATGACAAAACTACTGTTGAAAAGAAAATACCCTTTGTCGGTGACATTCCCATACTTGGCAACCTGTTCAAGCACAATAAAGATGAAGTGCAGAAAACGAATCTGCTCATATTTATAACGCCGTATGTCCTGAGTAACCAGGAGGATTTAGACCAGATAACCGAGAAGAAGAAAGATGAAATGAAACCAGAACTGCAAGAACTTGAGAAAAACATCAAGGAGAACTAAGAACCGGATAACTTTTTCGGTTGCGCCGTAAGGCGTCCTATGGATAAGAAAGCCGACTCGTGCTTCGTAGCCCCCGCAGCCCCTAAGGGGCAAGAGCGGGGGGGCAGAGTAGCATTGGTGAGTACCGAATTTGGAAAAACAAACAACAAATCAGTATTTGGACACTATACTGCCGGAGCAGTTGAACCCGCAGCTTGTAAGGAAGCTGCCGCTTGAGTTTCTTAAAAAGCAGTGTGCTATTCCAATCACACTGGAAAACGGACAGACTGCAATCGCCCTGGCAGAGCCGCTCAATATAGAAGCATACGACGCAATTTCGAGCATCTTAGCCCAGCCGTGCAGCCGAGTTGTCTGCCCCGCCTCCGAAATAGAACAGGCCATAAGCCGCTGTTACTATCAAAGCACTAATATGGAAAGTGACGGTGCAAACATTGATGCGCAAGATTTATCAGCCAATGACGATGATGTTGACGGAAGTCCCATTCAAACTCGGGCTGAAGACCTGCTCAATATCGCCAATAAGGCCCCCATCATAAAATTAGTCAATAAAATCTTCTTCCAGGCGGTGCACAGCCGGGCCAGTGATATTCATATCGAACCATACGAAAATGAAATGCGAATACGCTTCCGGGTTGATGGAGTGTTGCACGATATATTGACTTTGCCGAAGCAGCAGATTGCAGCACTCATTTCACGATTGAAAATTATGGCAAATCTTAATATTGCCGAACGAAGATTACCACAAGACGGCCAAAGCCGAATTAAAATAGGCCAGAACCTCGTGGATATTAGAGTTTCCGTCATTCCTACATTGGGCGGCGAGCGAGTAATGCTGAGACTGCTGGATAAGAGCAACTCCAAACTGGGCCTGGATGAGATAGGATTTTGTCCGAATATACTTAATCACTTCAAGAACCTGATTAGATTGCCGCATGGTATAATTTTGCTCACCGGTCCTACAGGAAGCGGCAAGACAACTACCCTCTATGCAGCTATGAACGAACTTAACCGCGAAGAACGAAACATCCTTACAGTTGAAGACCCAATAGAATATCAATTGCCCGGTGTTGGGCAAATGCAGATAAAGCCGAAAATAAATCTTACGTTTGCCAATTGTCTGCGACACATTCTCAGGCAGGACCCCGATGTGATTATGATAGGAGAAATTCGTGATACCGAAACCGCCCAGATTGCCATTCAAGCTTCACTTACCGGTCACCTGGTTTTAAGCACCTTGCACACAAACGACTCAGCCTCAGCGGTAACACGACTGATTGATATGGGTATTGAACCTTACCTGATTTCATCGTCGGTCGCCGCAGTTATGGCCCAGCGGCTCCTGCGAATCAACTGTCCACAATGCAAAAGACCATACAGCCCGGATAAGCAGGTAATTTCTCTATGCAGTGAATTTGAGAAAATATCGGCGCCGGGCACACAGTTCTATAAAGGACGTGGCTGCGAGAACTGTCTTGAAACAGGATATCTGGGAAGGACAGGAATCTTTGAACTGCTGGTCGTTGATGACGATATCAAGGAACTAATAGTAAAACGAAGCGCTTCGCACATTATAAAAGAAGTTGCCGTTGAAAAAGGCATGAGCACCCTGCGAGAGGATGGGTTACGTAAGGTATTGGCCGGTGACACCACTCTTGAAGAAGTATGCAGGGTCACACAGGATAGCGCCCAGGCAAGCATAGGAGTAACTGAACGTGTCGGTAGCTGAACAAAACCTGTTAAGTAACAAGCTGGTCACGGCACGTCGAGCTGTCGCGAATAATGACCGTACAGAAACACAGGTAAACACACACCAAAGGGACATTTTCAGAAGAATCAGCACAAAAGATATCTGTATGCTGGCGCGTCAGTTGGCGACACTGTTGCGAGCAGGATTACCACTTGTACCTGCTCTTTCTGCAATAGTCGAGCAGTTACAAGATGTTCCCAAACGCAGAATAGTGCGTTTGGGAACCCAGAAACATCCACTTGCAGAAATTATGCAGCAAGTTGCTGACCGTGTTAATGCCGGCAGCACACTGGCCGATGCGCTTAGGAAACACCAAGGCGTCTTTTCGAGCTTGTTTGTAAATATGGTGGCCGCAGGTGAGGAAAGCGGAACTCTTGAAGAAATACTCCTGCGACTGGCGGAAATGCTGGAGAAACGTGTGCATCTCGCCAGTAAGGTTAAGTCCGCTGTAGCGTATCCTGCGATGATGACTGTGGTTGCAGCCGGAGTTGTGGTATTTCTTCTATCTTTCGTAGTGCCCAGCATAACGCAGATTTTTCTTGAAATGAATCGAGCTCTTCCCTGGCCCACGAGATTGCTTATCGCAACGAGCGCTCTTATAAAAACTTACTTTATGTTAATTGCCGTTGTGCTTTTTACGGCCTGCCTTGGAATTGGAGCATGGCTAAGAACCAAAGATGGAAGATTGATTGCGGATAGCTTCAAACTAAAGCTGCCCCTCTTTGGTAACCTTTTTCTTAAACTGGAGATAGTACGTCTGACAAGAACATTGGGAATACTCCTTGCAAGCGGTATTCCGATACTTAGGGCACTGGAGATTGCAAAAGGGGTGATTAAAAACAGCTTCCTTGCAGGTGCCCTGACCGCTGTGAAAGACAGCATTAGCAAGGGTGATGCTATCGCCAATGCAATAAGGAAAACAGGGTTGTTTCCACCCATTGTGTTTCACGTTATTGCTACAGCTCAAGTCAGTGGAAACGTAGAGGATGGTCTTATAAATATTGCAGACATGTACGAGGGTGAGGTCGAGAGCACAGCTAAAATGCTGACCTCACTACTTGAGCCTGCGATACTTGTTGTTATGGGTGCCGTTGTAGGCTTTATAGTGCTTGCAATTTTACTGCCTATATTTGAAATAAATCAGATTCTTTAATGGAGCTCTGTAAGATGAGAAAAAACAAGCAACAATCACACAACACAGGGAATTTTCGATTCACCGCCATCAACCGGCAATCGGCAATCGGTAATCGACTATCGATGGGGTTTACCTTAATTGAGCTCATGATTGTAGTAGTGATTTTGGGTATTTTGGCTACCATAATTATGCCGAGGATATTAGGCAGGCCCGAGCAGGCCCGGAGGATGAAAGCCAAAATTGATATACGCAATATCGAATCTGCATTGGCCTTATTTAAGACCGACACAAGCCGTTTTCCAACTACTTCCGAGGGGCTTGAAGCTCTTGTCCGTGACCCAGGCATAAAGGGATATAACAAAGACGGCTATCTCGATAAAGCGCCCTCAGACTCATGGGGCAACAAATATATCTACATCTGCCCAGGGGTTCAGAGCAAAGATTATGACCTAGAATCCTATGGCAAAGATGGCGAGGATGGCGGCATAGAGGACAACGCTGATATTGAAAGCTGGAATCTCGATGAGCAAGGATAACACAACAGGTAAAGATAAACGCCCGGCAGGACCGGCTGTGCGAACGAAAGCCTTTACTTTTATAGAGGTTATCATAGCCCTTACAATCGTCTCAATTTCTATGCTGGCGCTGCTCAGGCTGCATCTTATCAGCATTAGAATGTTCGAGACAGCAGAAATAACCTCTCAGGCTGTTCTCCTGGCAAACGAGAAAATTGCAGAGCTCCTGGCTGCTGGCTACCCAAAATTAGAAAGTAACTCCGGCACGGTGGAAAGTAACGGCTTAACACTGAACTGGCAAACTCAGGTTACAAATGTGGGCTTGTCTCAATCAGGCCAGGTAGATATTGCCGGATTGCGAAGCGTACTTGTTGATGTAAACTGGAAACAGGGCACGGGCAATAAGCACCTGCAAATGTCAACTTACGTTGCCGACAGGAAATTAAATGAATAGTAAGTCTAAAAAAGATGGATTTACACTACTCGAAATTCTCGTAGCAATGACGATAATCGTTACTATTGTCTCTATGGTGTACGGGAGCTATTTTGCAACGTCGAAATCAACACAAATATGCAAGGCCAAAATGACACTCTATCAACAGGGCCGGAACGTGCTGGAGCAGATGGCCCGACAAATACGCTGCTCGTATCCCGGAACGGACGAGAAACAGACATACCAGGTGACATCAATTTCTCAGATGGGAAATAAAACACAAAAAAATGAAGTCAGTCATTATTTTAAGGGCAACCCTGACGAACCAACCGGGGAAATTTTGCATCTGGTAACTACGAGCAGGGTTTCAGGAGGCCGGGGGGCAACAGATGGGTTATTCGAGGTCATTTATAAATTTGATAAAAGAAAAGGCACACTCTTTTTAAGCCAGGAAAGATTTATCGGCGCATCTGAGAATGTTGCGAAAAAAAGAAACTGGCGACAGATTGCAAGAAACATCGAGTGCATTGAATTGTCATTTTTTGACGGACAGCAATGGCTAAACAAGTGGGATTTTAAAGACAAGATGAAACTGCCGTTTGCTGTAAAAATTGGAATCAACTGTGAGGATGAAAATTACCGACAATGTCACTGCAGCACTGTCGCATACGTATGCTGCCAAATGAATCAAGGTAAAGAGGCTCGAACAGAGATATTAGTATCGGTTAACAAGCCATGAGACTGAAACGGGTAAAAGCAGAGCAAAGAGGATTTATAGTCGTAGTTGTCCTGTGTATGGTCATTATGCTGGGAGGACTGCTGCTTGCTTTCAACTATAAATCCCGTACCAGCCTCCGCACGGCAGACGATTTTCGAAAATCCTTGCAGGCACTAAATTGCGCAAGGGCAGGACTGAATATTGCAATCGCTGCTGCCAGGGATGTCAACAACTTCCATACAAACAAGATGGTACCGAATCTATTTACAGGGGAAAATATCTTCGATGTCGGTGATGGAAACTGCTCTGTAACTATTGCCGAAGAAAGCGGCAAATTGAACGTGAATCTATTAAAAGATAAGAACGGCAAATTGAATCGAAACAGAATAGAACAGTTACTTCGGCTAATCGACCTGATTAATAAGGAGCGTGCCGGACATTCTCATATTGGCTATGGCCTGGTCTGCTCAATCATCGATTGGACCGATAGCGATGATGAGGTTACATATCTGCCCTTTATAAAACACGAAAATTCAGGAGCAGAGTCAGGCTACTATGCAGGGTTAGCCCACCCATACAGATGCAAAAACGCCCCGCTTGATACGGTTGAAGAACTCCTGCTGGTCAAAGCGGTAACACCAGATGCTTTTGACAGCATGCGTGATTATGTAACAGTCCACGGCGATGGAGAAATCAACATTAATTGTGCTTCGAAGCGAGTGATTGAGAGTTTGTCAGAAAAAATGGACCCTATATTGGCACAGCTAATCATTGACCGGCGAAGAATTAAACCCTTTGACAGCATCACGGAACTGCGAGATATTCCCGGAATGACAGACAGCGTTTACTACACGATTAAAAATACAGCTACTGTCAGCCCTAAAGATAGATACTATCATGTCACAGCACGGGGAAATTTTGACTGCCTCAGCCGTGAAATATCTGCGACACTCAAAAAAAATGTGAAAACGAAAACCGTTGAGGTGATTTTATACAAAGAGCTACAAGGATTTACAACTGTGGCATCCATTAGATAAAAACCGAAAAAACAATGATTAAGCGAAGTATTGGTATAGATTTTGGTTCTTCCGGTTTGCGTGCGGTGCAGGTCTCGCGCACAGATGGACAGTTCCGCATTGAAAAAGCCCTCAGCACACCAACCCGCAGAAGCTCAGACTCTATGCCGGGTATACTCAAGTCGTTAGCCAGCCGGCATGGGTTTGACCGGCGTGCGGAAGTGGCAATATCAATGCCACATAATACTGTTTTCTTTCGAAATCTGGCAGCTTGTTCTGCCGATGCAGAACAAGTCCATGAACTTACCGAGTCCGCATTAGAGCACAATTTCCCAATACAACCGAATGAAATTGTTGCCCAGATATGCTCGCACCACCAGCTGCCGGGCGGGGAGTATTTTGCTCTCACTGCAGCGGTTGCGAGGGAATCGCTGCACGAAAGACTAAATACATTAGCTGGTACGAGGATGAATCCTGCTTTTGTGGATGCTGTAATTTTTGCAATCCATTCGACGGTTACGGTTAATCATCCCGAAATAACGGCCGGCAAAGCCATTATTGCGTATGTAGATAAACGTTATCTCGCTTTGGCAATTACTCAGGACAATAATATTTTAATCGTTAGAAATATTATAATCGATAGTCCATCCGATAACGATACTGGTTTAGCTCAAAAATGCGTTGCGGAAACGCTGTCAAATGAAGCAAAAATTACCTGGCAAAAAGTGTTCGGGTGCGAAATCGAGGAGGATACCAGAATTTATCTGGCAAGTGGAAACCATGCCTATGACGGTTTCGAAACGCTTGTTGAGGAAAATCTGCACTGTCAGGCAATCACTGTCAACCCTTATGCCAGAGTAGAAAGCTCACCAGATAGCAACAGCGATGCCTCAATATGTGTTGCTGAAGGTCTTGCTTTGAGGGCATTGGCACCTGAGGAAACTCTGGGTGTAAATTTTCTTAAGGATGATAACGCTGACGTAAAGCCCACATTGGACTTGAAAAAGGATTTAACAATATGCGCAACACTTGTGGCTGCGATTGCCGTTATATCACTTGTTGGACTATTTATACGATTGTCACATTTAGAAACGAGATACACACATATAAAAAACGAAATCAAAGAAATTTTTCAACAAACACTGCCGGAAGAAAAAAATATTGTAAACCCGCTTGCCCAGTTAGAGCAGAAATTGCAATCCTCGCAAAAAAATCATGCGATGTTCGGCCCTTCTGCCGTTGGGCCAGCTGAAATCCTGTATGCGATTACTAAAAGTCTCCCTTCAGGGCTAAATATTAATGTTGACAGCATGCTGATAACTACCAATTCTGTCCGATTGACAGGGGTTTCTCGGTCGTTTGAACCCTTGTATAAGTGGCAACGACTATTGCAGGATGCACCACAATTTTCAACTGCGGATGTCCAGGATATTCGAAGGGAACATGACGGCGAGCTGGTTCATTTTACTATTTTAATATCATTAACGACGCTGGAGTAAAAATGATACGGTTGACACATAGAGAGCGTTGGTTGACTGTTGGCCTGCTGGTCTTTACAGCAGTCTGGGTGCTGTTTGTGTTTAGCATCAGGCCTGCTATCGAGCGTATAGAGACGCTCAATCGAGTAATCCCTGAAAAACAACGAGAGCTTGACGAGCTTCGAGCAAAGAGCACACAGTATCTTGCCTTGCGAGCCAAGTTGGATGATATAGAAAGAAAAGTTGCCTCGGAGGAAGGAGAATTCGAAGTTCTCACGTTTTTAGAGTCAATAACCACGGAGCTGGGTTTTGTAGGAAAAGTCGCAACGATGAAACAAGAGATATTGCAACTGGACTCAAACCACTGCGAGGTCAGTGTCGAAACCAAATTGGAAAATCTAACACTTAAGCAGCTTATTGAGTTTCTTCTCAAAACCAAATCTTCAGAGCACTTTCTGTGGATAAAAAGTTTTTACACAAGAAAGAGCACAACTAATCCGAACTTGCTTGATACGGTGATACAAATATCAGCCCTCAAACCAGGTAAGGCAATGTAATCTTAAAATAGGTTCTGCTCTTCTCCATCCTATGATAACACATTTTCTCTGCTTGAGCCACTTTTTCGCCAATCAATTCCTTCACTCTGTGTTTCCAACTATCCTTATACTGTCCTATTTAGAGTTACGAATAGCCCAGCATCAGGATTCAAACCCCAAAGGGCGCTGAATTATACCACTCTAACGTCCTCAGGAGATGGACACTTAGAATCAGTTTCCGCAAACCTTAAGCAACTGTCCCAAAATGCGTGGGGTAGGTGGATAACAATAAACCTCCCTGCTGATGTGTCTCATTTTGTTAGAAATTCCAAGTTCACTGGAAGAAGTATTCTGCCAGCCTCAATTGAAAAGATTTCACAGCTCTTTGCCTGCTCATGCGGCGGCGAGCGACGGTTTATCAGCTTTGACAACTCTTAGCTTGTAATAGCTTTCCAGCCCTGGTTAAGCTCTTCCATTAAAGAAATGACATCCCGAATCCTTTGGGGGTCGCGTTTTATATCGGCCTCGGCGAGACGATTGCTCATAAACAGGTAAAGTTTGCGAAGGTTAGCAGCTATTTCACCGCCTTCGTGGGTATTTAATACTGCATTGAGTTCATTGATAACATCGAGGGCTTTGTTTATATACCGGCTCTTTGCTTCGTTGTCGCCCGCTTCTAACGCCTTGATTGCCAACCTCATAAATTTAATCGCGCCATCGTACAGCATAACGACGAGCCGGCCTTTGTTTTGTGTCGAAACTGACGTTTCCTTGTATACAGAAACCTGGTCCATTGTATTACTCCTTAATACTTTCCCCCTGAAGTTCCGACAGTAAGATTTTAAGGCCGTTTCCAAACCGATGCTTTATAACTCTTTATATGTTGTTTTAAACTATGGGGAGATGACCGTTGTCTGTGCAACGATCATCCCCCCAACTATTGTCGGAGAAAACTGGTCGGACTATAAAACCAAGTTGTTTTCCGTTACAGTAAGTTCAGTGCCATCTGCGGGATTGCATTGGCCTGAGACAGCATCGCGATACCAGCCTGTGCCAACACCTGGTTCTTGGTCATATCTGCCATCTCGGTAGCCACATCGACATCAGAGACACGCGACTCAGCTGCCAGGAGATTCTCAGCCTGAATGCTGATAACGCTTACAGTGCTCTCCAGACGGTTCATCTTGTAACCGAACTTGGCACGAGCAGAGTCCTTAGTGCCGATTGCGGTCTCCAAGGTCGCCAAGGCACCCTTGGCACTGGTCGTATTAGCAATGGTCAGGCCTGTAAGGGCAAGGCCGCCTGAAGCACTGGTCATATCGCTGCCGGTGATGTCAATCTTATCCGTGCTTAACTCACCAAAGTGTATTGACCTGGTGCTTGTGTTGTTGAGCATGGCGATTCCATTGAACTTTGTGGCAGCGGCGACACGGTCTATCTCAAGCCGCATCTCGTCAAACTCCTGATGCATAATGCCTCGCTGTGCAGACGAATACGAACCAGTCGCAGCTTGTTCAGCCAGTGACTGCATACGTACCAGAGCGTCATCTATGACTGCCATAGCACCTTCCATAGTTTGTAGCATACTAATACCGTCCCGTGCATTACGTGCACCCTGCGTAAGAACGGCGATGTCCGCCCGCATTAACTCACGGACAGCCAGGCCGGCTGCGTCGTCCTTGGCACTGTTGATTCGCAGACCGGAGGACAGCCTTTCGACAGACTTGGCTAATGCTTCATAGTTTTTCGACAACTGTCGAGCAGCATTTACTGACATTAAATTGTTTTTAATTGCTAACATAACTCAACTCCTTAAAAAACAAACGTTCATTTTTTTGGCCGTTAAAATCCAATTATCAATTTTACACACCGTGGCCACATCACTCGAAAAGTCCCTTCAAAATAAATTTTCGATGAAGAAAAGAAAAACTTAAGAGCTTTCTTTTACTGAAGATAGAGGCAAAATAGCCCGGCTTATAAAGATGGCTTTGTTGATACTGATAATTGCGTGCCGAAGGAAAACAACCCGCAAAAAAAATATAAAATCAGCCGATTTTCCGCAGAATTTACTTCCGGCAAGGGATGTTAACCCAACCGGCAAAAGAACAGCCGGGTTTCTGATTTGATTGTTTTTTGATTTTTGCTTTACCAGATAAGTTTGTGAGCCGATAATATGAGCTTTATGAAAACAAAGACTGCTATATTCACGGTCAATATCGGGGATGACTTAGATTATCTTCCTGCGATGTTAAGTGCTCAATTCTATGCCAGGAAGTACAACGCCAGTTACTTCGTTTGTGAACAGCCTGCTATTCGTTTTCTTTACCCACCCTTTGAAAAGCATCAGTGCTTCAGACTCTTTAATATAGGTTATGACCGTATCTTGCTCCTGGACAGGGACATCCTGATAACACCGAATGCGCCAAATATATTCGAATGTTATCCTGATATGGATACTTTGTACGCCTTCGACGAAAACTTCCCTGACGAAATGATGAACAGAGACCCTATCGTTAACGGAATAAAGGAAGGGATAGACTGGCCCAAAAATGAAAGGGGCATGTATAAGTATTTCAATTCGGGTGTGGTAATTATCAGCAAAAACTTCAAAGACTTTACCAAAGGCATCAAGGACCTGCCCGAAACACCACAAATGCGTAAATTCCCCGAGCAGACGAGCATGAACTATATGGTCTTCACAAAAGGTATTAAGTTCGAGAGCATGTCCTGCCACTGGAACAGAATGGACCGTGGGGTCCCCGATGTGCAGAATAAACGATACGATGCTTACTTCATTCATTATGCAGGGGATATGGCTTTCATACCACACCAAAGCAAGGCACAGACAATACGCAGGGATTTTATCCATTTTTATGGCGAAGAACCTCTAACTGGAGCCGCTGGTCTTGACTATCAGACGCTGCCGCCCGAATTTATAGAGCCGATGGACAAGCCAGGTAAAAAATGCTCGATTTTTTTCCTTTGCGAACCGGACTCTCCAATAGTGAATTTATATCTTCAGCCTTTTACTACACAACATCTGCCGGCAGATTATGAGCTGCTTTTGACCAAAGAGCGTTTCGAACATATTGAGCCGACCCACTTAGAGTCTCTGAAAGAATCTCTTAAAATCATAGTAGTTATAGGAAAGCTCAACTTCGACCAGTCCTGTATTGATATAGCGAGACAGGCACAAGGTAAGTACGTAGTTTTTGTCCACAGGCCAACTGGCTGGCAGGAGATTTTAGAGGCAATGCAGCGGCTTAAGGACAGCGGAATTAATATAGCAGTTTGCAGAGGTGGGAAGTATATTATTGTTAATAGACAAGCATTTTTAAAATCCAAGGGCTTTGATGACCTGCTGAGTAAATCCGAGCGGTTAGTACATTTGTGATTATGCAATGTGCTCTAAGCAAGTAAAAACTCGAAGCACGTGAAAGAACAACATGCCTACGCATAAAAAAACGCTGCTTGTATTTAATTGCCACGAGGCATGGGTTTACCAACTTGGCGTATTGGGATATAAACTTGATATAATCGTAGGGCTTAAGGGCCAGTACAAAACGACATGGGACCGGCAGATGCGGCCAATCCCCCCTGATAGCCGTATAATAACCTTGCCGCAGGCCCTGCAGTCCGATGAATCTTATTACTGCATAATAACTCACAACATAGCCGATTTGCTTGACGTTAAAAATCGCACAGAACCACGGCTTCTGGTTATTCACTCTACAATCGAGGGCAGAAGACTCGAAGAAAAATCCAATATTGAACCGGTCCAAATGAAACAAATGCTGCATGAGTATCTCTCGCTCATCGGTGGCCATGTAGTAGCCGTCTCTGAACTCAAGGGTAAATCCTGGGGCTTTACGGAAGATATAATACCATTCTGGGCCGACCCTAATGATTATCCGAACTTTTCAGGTGATAAGGCCTGCGGCCTTCGTATTTGCAATTTTATTAGCAGCCGAAAAAAGATTTTACTATGGGCCTTTCACGAAAAGGCATTCAAGGGTCTGCCAATAAAGCTCGTTGGGCATAATCCGGATATGCCGGGCGTATCAGCTGCTAAAAACTGGGATGATTTAAAAGAGATAATGCAGTCTCATCGTTTTTATATCCACACAGCCGACTCAACGCTCGAAGACGGATACAACATGGCCACAATAGAAGCAATGGCCGCGGGTATGCCCGTCCTGGGCAACAAGCATCCAAGCTCACCAATCAAACATGGAGTAAGCGGATTTCTCAGTGATGAACCGAATGAACTGCGTAAACACGCACAGATGCTGCTGGAAGATAAAAATTTAGCAATCAGGATGGGGCGTGAAGGGCAAAAGACAGTTCGTGAGCAATTCTGCAAAGAAAGGTTCAAAACCAGCTTCCTGCAATCAATAGAAACGGCCCGTCAGAAAAGTAAAAGCAGAGTGGTTGAACCGGCCAATCCAGCAAATTAGCTTTCGTGGGTACCAACGTGTTCAGCAACCAGTCCGCCCCCGCTCCTGTTTTCCGACAGGAAGACGCGGGGGTGAACAAGCATTTGGAGCTGCTCTGTCAAACGACGAAATGCATCATCCCAATTCCCCAGTTCCTGCTGTCTGAAGAGCCTCATAGTAGGATACCAGGGACTGTCATCCCTGTTCAGCATCCACCTCCAGTCCGGCACAAAGCCTTGAAGTGCCCAGGTCGGCTTGCCCATCGCCCCCGCTAAATGAAGCACAGATGTATCCACAGAAATAATCAAGTCCAGATTTTCCATCGCCGCTGCGGTGTCGGAGAAGTCTTTGAATTGTGCCCCAAGATTTTCCAGAGGGATTTCCCCAGCCGATTGTTCTATTTGTTCAGATGCTGAACCCTTTTGTAAAGAGTATAATTTTACGCCTTTAACTTTTGAAATAACAGAAAAATCAATCAGATTGCAATCTCGCAGGTGTTTTCCTCCACGTCCAGGTGAGCTTGACCAGACAATACCGACCTTGAAATCCGGCCCGGACAGTCTTTTTCGCCAGTACTCAACCTTGTGCGGGCCTGCAGATATATAAGGTACCTGATTCGGAATAGTATCTAAAGTTGTGCCGAATATACCCGCCAAATCCATTATCGGTGTATAAAAATCGAATACAGGACTACAGTTTTCATCGGATAGATTTACGGCCTCATCAACACCGGGGAAATCCTTTAGCAGGCTATAAAGCTCATTATATATTGCAAAAATAACCGTTCCACCTCGCGCTTTGACCATAGGCAGGTATCGCACAAAATGGATATTATCACCCTGGCCCTGTTCACAGCATACAAGAAGTCTTTTACCCGCAAAATTTGAACCACCCCAGCGAAGTGCGTCAGAGAAATGCTTAGACCATTCACAGTCGTCTAATCGCCAGTGGTACTCTCTCCAGCCCTGTAAGAAATCGCCCTCCAACAATAGCAACATACCCAAATCAGTATGGGTGAAGGCACAATCCGGCTTGAGGCGTAAAGCCTGCCTTAAGGTGTTAATGGCATCGTCGTATCGACCCTGTGCCTGGCGGGAAGCAGCTATTGCTCTGTAAACTTCTGTCGAATTGTATCCCATACGAATTGCCTGCTCGAAATTCTCAACCGCTTCGGCGTGGCTACCAAGCTCCTGCATAGCGACACCAATATTATAGTATATGTAAGCATCATCTGGTTTGAATAACAGGCCCTGCCTGTATTGCTCAACTGCGGCAGCATAGTGACCCAGCGAAGCCAGTGCATTACCCATATTATAGCAGGCATCTGCGTAATCCGGTTTCAACAGCAGTGCTTTCTCGTAGGCCTGCATGGCTTCTTCAAATCTGCCAAACGCTTTAAGAGCAACTCCAAGATTGTTGTAATACTTTGCCTCTTGAGAATTGCTCGCGACAGCTTTGCTGAGCAAATCGACGGCTAAATGGTTGTCTCCCCTCTGATGTGCTATTACACCCAACATGTGAAATGCAGATGCATTGTCCGGCTGGTTTTGCAGAATCAACTGGTACAACTGCTCAGCCTGCTGAACATCTCCGTCCGTGTAGTATTGGTCAGCGATTTTTATTGTTTCTGCACTACTATCCATTTACATGTGAGCGAAACCCCTTATACCAGTATGTTTATAAAGTCATCAGTAACTTGTACTCCCGGCTCGATGAAGCTGGTGTAACTCTGGTCATTAGTCAACCATTCATTAGTCTCGACCCAACCGGGATTGTTGCCCTGCGAATCGGAATTCGCCCCAGCTTGTCCCTGTCCGGACCAGCCGTCCGCACCAGCGGCTAACGAGGGGTCCTTGAAACTCTGCTGCTCTTGTTGGTTTGTCAGCAGAACCTCAAGCCGTTTTACTTGAACCCCGCTCTCTACAAGATTTTGGATCATCTGGGGTAATGCCTGCTGTATTTCGGCTCTGGTTTGTGCTCTGCTGACTTCCAGCAATCCGATAATTTGTCCGTCCTGCTCATGCAATTTTATAGAAACCTTTCCAAGCTCCGGAGGGTTAAGACGAATAGTAACCTGCTGTTCGCCCTGCTTCAAAGAACTATGGATGGATTCCTGGATTTGTTTGCCAACGCTTGTGGATACATCGCTCGGTGAAGCAGTATTCGCCATCTTTGAAGCTGAAGCATTGGCCGAGGATTGCTCTGTACCAGAGTATTGAGCACCGTTGGCAGAGAATATCTGTTTGAAAGTCTTGGGAGAGTTATCCTCAAAGTTACTGTTGCCTGTAGATGAACTACCGTCGCCTTTTGTTTTGTTAATGGATATAATCTGTTCGGAATTTAACTTTTTGAGAAGGAAATCATTCAGAATACTGCCGGTGACGTGACCTTTGTCATTGCTTCGCGATGATTCTGTAAGTTCCGGTATGCCTGAGACGGCCTGTTGGCCGATATCGGCTTTATCACCAGTCGGTGTCTTGACAAGAGTGGCAGATTTGCCCAAACCAAACTCGTCAAGGGTTTTGTTTTGATTTGCGAATAAGCCGGCATTCACAGGTGTTTTTTGATTGCCAGAGACAGCCGGTTTGTCCGCCATGGTTGACATTTCATTATCCACGGCTGTTTTGCTACCGTCAGTAAGCATTTCGGCTGTTGCTTTTTTTGCGATTACCTGATTGGTGAGGTATTTTTGGGACACAACTGTTTTACTTGATGTTGACGTCTCATCACAGTTTTTGCCTTTTCCGACGAGGTCGTTGGCAATAAGCGGCCTTGCAAAGACCGGGGTTAGAACGGTTTTGCCTGCATTTTGGTTCCTGGAGTCAACAGTCAGAACAGGCTTGTTTTCAGTTTGTTTAGAAGAACACTTGGTGCTGGAAGACGGTTTGGAAGCCTCAAATCCCGCAAGCGTCTGGGCAAGCTCAGGGCTATCCTTCGACTCAAGAATCATTTTCTTTGTAACAGACGGCTTTTTGGTTTCTGTATTTTGGGAAGCACTCCGCCCCGCTACGGCCTTTATACCCTTGCCATATGCCTTGCAAAACTTCTCTATTTGACTATTGATAGGTTTTTTTGGGCTATTAGATAGATTGTTATCGGCCGTTGTTTCCGGACTTTTATCAGCAGCGTTTTTTGCTAACACAGGAGCAAATTTAGCACTTTTGGTTTCTGCGCGCCTCGACGGAGATACACCTATCGCCTGCTGATGCGCTAAGACCTCTAAAACTATAGTTGGTAGACCGACATTCATATAACATTTGCTTTTCGCAATTGCTGTGCCAGAATCAGGAGACGGCGGCCTTATAAGCCGTAAGGCTTTGTCAACAAAGCAGTTATAAACACTAAATAAAAACGATTGATTAAAAAATTTTACCGTTGGCTGTAATTACGGCGGAATATTCCTGCATTTCAGGAAAGATTTTCCGGGTTGGTCCCTTCGACATTGTTCAGGGCAGACTGGGTAAAGCTGGAGCAACCGTTGGAAAAAGGAAGATGTCCCCGCAGTTTTGCCCCCACCGTTTTGCTTCGCAAAATCGAATCAGCGGGGGCAAACCTATGGGTGTACAAAAGCGCCGCTATGTATAGAAACCTAACACCGATTCATCGGTGTGAAGGCCGCCGCAGCCCTGTGCTACTGGTAGTTGTTTGTGTTAGTGGCGTTTTTTGAGCAAAATAGCCGGTTAATAGATTGAAAAAGCCTGGCTTTGAATATTTGGCACGATAATTGCTCTTTTCTTAAAGAGAAGATAGGACTGCCGTGCTCCGGCAGGCTCTGCACTGACGAATGGGTGATGAAGTTGTATCACAAGACGGGCCCCGCCAGTCGACAGACGGCTTGGGGACGTGAAACTGTTTTGCTCCGCCAAATATGGAGCCGAATATGTCCCAGACAAACAATATAGTAGACTTTCTGGAAGCGGGGATAAAAGCTGAGAGCCTTCGCCAAAAAACGATCGCCAATAATGTCGCCAATCTTAAGACGCCGGGATATCGCAGGATTGATGTCAAGTTCGAAGAACTGCTTGCCAAGGCGCTGGAATCACCTGGAGCAGTTGACCTCAGCGATATTAAATCACTGGTTTATCGGCCTAAACAAACACCCGTAAAATCAAACGGCAATGACGTTAATCTTGAAGCCGAAGTGGGCGAGATGGTGAAAAATACTCTTCGCCACAAGACATATGTCCGGCTGCTTTATAAGAAATACAAACAAATGGAACTGGCAATGAACATACGGTGACAGTTGATAACACGAAAAAGCCGTGAGAATATCGATTAGCTTGGACTCGTCTCGGCGAAGGCCGGGCCGTAGCCGGAAAGTGATAGATTCAGATGGAAATTAACAATACCTTTGGCCCTATAGATATAGCAATCTCGGGGCTTCGAGCACAGGAGAAGAATATAAGTGTAATCTCGTCAAATGTGGCCAACGCCCAAACAACGGATAACGGCAAGGGTGAGCCCTACCGCAGACTCGAGGCCGTGTTTAAAACAGATGGAGAAGGTATCGGCGGTGTCAACCTGGAGGAAATAGCAGCTGATATGAGTGATTTTCAGCGGGTTTTGAAACCTGGCCATCCCGATGCAGACGAACAGGGATATGTGATGATGCCCAATGTAAACCTGCCCCTCGAGATGATAAATTTAAATATTGCAACACGATTGTATCAGGCTAATACAGCTGTCTTGAAACGTTACCAGCGGATGGTAGAAACCACGCTTGAACTGCTTAAGTAAGAGGTCAAACAAAATGATTAACTTTAATCCTAATATAACATCAATGCAGCCTAATGCCAATAACAGTTTCGCTGGAATAAGCAAACCAAACAATACTGATGCCAAGAAATCAGACTTTACTGACACCGTTAAGGCCGTGGAGAAATATTTGTCCAAAGTTGACGATATTCAACAATCCTCAAATACGTCTATAACGGAATTGCTGGCCGGCAAAAATGAGGATGTCAACTCGGTGGTTTCAGCTATGGCTAAAGCGGATATAAGTTTCAAACTTCTTGTCGGTATCAGGAACAAATTAATAGAAGCCTACAAAGAGACACTGAAGATGCCTCTGTAACGGATTAGCCACGAAGGCACAAAGAAATTTAATCCGCCTGCCGTAAGGCATCCCTTACGGGAGTACGTCTGGCGGATAAAAGTTTAAAAAATAGTGCCTTTGTCCGGCTACGGCTCGTGCCTTCGCCGAGACGAGTGTCTCGGTAGCAAAAAACGAAAGGGTTTAATGAACTTTTTCCAGAAATTAAGTGCAATATGGCGAAATGTGAGCCTGGTTCAACGAGCTTTGCTGATAGCGATAAGCCTGACGTTCATTATCGCCGTTGCATTGCTTATCCATTGGGCTCGCAGGCCGGATATGGGGCTGCTTTACTCGAATCTTGAGCGTGAAGAAGCCGCTAAGATTACAGAGAAGATTAGTGAGAAAGGGGTAGTTTACAAATTAGCGAATGGTGGGACAACCATCTATGCTCCGAAAAAAAATATAGCACAGCTTCGCCTGGATATGGCAAAAGAAGGCCTGCCTAAAGATGGTCAGAAAGGCTACGGTTTATTTGATAATGAGAAAATCGGAGTCAGCCCGTTTGTACAGAACGTTAATTTGAAACGAGCCCTTCAGGATGAACTTGCAAAAAGCATACAAATGCTCGATGGTGTAAGTCATGCGCGGGTTCATATAGTCAGTACTGAGCAATCGGTTTTCACATCCGGAAGTTCGCAGACAAGTGCCTCTGTAGTTCTTCAGCTAAAACCCGGTTACAGAGCGAGCGTTTTAAACATAGCAGCGATTACGCATTTAGTGGCAGGCAGTGTCGAAGGACTCATTTCTGAAAATGTAACCGTAGTTGACAGCCAGGGACATCTTCTTTCCGGCGAATCGGACCAAATTATGGCTGGTGGAGCAGGAACCGTCGCTGACTACCGTGAAAGGGTGGAGCAGAATTTAGCTAACAAGGTCGAAGGCATGCTCACCGCTGTCTTAGGCCCGGGGCGGGCAAAGGTAGAGGTTAGTGCCGAGATTGATATGACCAGCAGTAATACTGCCAAGGAAATCTACGACGAAGGCAAAAAGGTACCCAGAAAAGAAGAGATTAAAACTGAATCTGAGACCAAAGGAGGCAAGGCGTCCGCTGAAAGCGAAGCGGCTGTACCAGGGAGCATGAAAAAAGGTGAAACAATCGTTACTGAATACGCGGTCCCTAAAACTGTTCAGCAAACAGTCGAACTGCCGGGCGAGATAAAATCTCTAACAGTAGCAGCCTTCGTTGACTTGTCTGCACCGAAGAAAATTGAAACAGGTGAAGGTGAAACAGAACAGGCAGGAAGCGAAGCCGCAGCTGGACCGATAATGACGATATCTGATGTGGAAGAAATTATTAAAAAAGCACTTGGACCCAAATTAAAAGACAAAGACCTTAAAGTGGTTGATACCAGATTCAATCGTCCGGTGGAATCGTTAATTGGCCAGGAGGAATCTGGTGGACTGGATTTTATAGCGATTGCCCGGCATAGTTCTTTGGGGATTATGGCAATTTGTGCACTTGTTGTGCTTAAAATGTTCGGCAAAGCGAAGAAAAAGGCGGCTGAGACGGCCCCAGCAGAGGGGCTGCCTGCAGCTTTTGGTCAAACCGCCGGTCTTCTGCCTGCCGGGGCTGAGGATTCTGAGTCATTAATGCTGCGTAGACAAATAGCCAACACCCTGCGAAGTAACCCCGAGCAGGCCAAAAAGTTATTTGCAAGCTGGCTTGAGGAAAAAGGGAGCTAAACAAGTGGTATTGAGTGGTAAACAAAAAGCTGCGATGCTGTTAATGAACCTCGATGCTGCAACTGCTGCTGAATTACTCAAAGGTGTGGATGCTAAAGTGGTTCAGGAATTAGCAGTGGAATTAGCGTATCTGGACGCAGCGGGTTTGAGGGACACCAAACGAAACGCTGAAATTGCCCGTCAGTTCTGTGATTTACTACAAGTTAAGGAAGGATTTCATCTTAAGAGCTTCCTGGACGAGATGCTAAAAAGCACGGTAGGTCATGAAAAGGCAGAGCAAATAAAAACTGAGATTGAAAATTCACTGCAGAAACGGGACCCCTTTATACCCATTCGCTCAGTGGATTCGCAGGATTTGGCATCAGTTTTAGAAAATGAGCACCCCCAGGCAGCTGCGGTGGTTTTATCAGAATTACCGGCCAAGAAGAGCGCGGAGGTTCTTGGCCTTTTAAATGAAGATTCCCGGCGTAGTGCTGCCGGTAGAATGACCGATTCCGATACTGTGACCGTCGAAGCAAAGGCACGAATAGCAGAGATGATTTGCAAACATCTCGAGGCTCTTACAGCAGGGACCGGCGGTGCTGTCCAAGCTCGAAAGGGACAGTCTCTAAGAAAATTGGCCGTTATTTTACGAAATCTGGGCAAGGAACTTCGAGATGGTTTGCTCAGTGCAATACACGAAAAAGATGACGAAGCTGGCAAGCAAGTGGCTAATCTGATGATACTCTGGGAAGATATTCCACAAGTTGCTGACAGGTCTATGCAAGAAGCCCTGCGAGGAATCGACTCCAAACAATTGGCGCTAGCATTGATCAAAGCCGATAAAGCAATCATCCAAAAAATCAGGTCTAACATCTCCGAACGTGCAGCAGCTACAATAGACGAAGAAACATCACTTATGTCAACACCCAAGAAAGATGATATTGAACAAGCCAAAGAAGAGATTGTTAAGACTTTGCGCGAAATGAATGAAAAAGGTGAACTCAACTTTATAGAAGAATAATACAATGGCCGGTACATTTGCGGTCAATCTTGCTAAACCGATTAAGTCGGTAAGAATCTTAAATGATTACCCCGGTGATGTCGAATCGTCCATTACGGGTGCAATGAATCCATCAGCGAAACCTGAGCAAATTAAGTTGATAGAGGATTTGAAAGCTCAGAAAAGCTTGTATAGCGAGGTTTGCCAGACACTTCAAGGCCTGACTTCCAAACTTAACCAGGTTTACGATGAGATATTTGCCAGCCACAAAGAAGAAATTGCCAGACTTTCGGTGGAAATTGCCAGAAAGATATTAATGCAGAAAGCCAAAGACGGCGACTATGAAATTGAAACAATCGTCAGAGAGGCACTTAAGAACGCCCCTACGCATCAGGATTTAGTCGTACGTTTGAATCCACATGACCTGACAGCCTGCCAGCAAGCCCAGCAGAATGACGGCAGTGAAACCTTGGCTGGTATCAAATTTGTTGCGGACCAAAGCATTGGACGGGCAGAATGTGTGCTCGAGAGCCCAAAAGGAATAATTGAATTACTGATTGACGAACACCTTGAGCAAATTGGTAAAGCGCTCAAAAAGGCGGAATGATTTATGGCTACAAGCGAAATTAAAGGGCAAAAACTTCAAACCAACCAAGACGTGTTTGCGGGCACTGATAACAATTTGATTGATTTTGATAAATTTCACTCAGCGTTGCATGCCGTTAACTTGTTAGATTACCACGGTTCAGTGATTCGAGTATCGGGTTTGACGGTTGAATCCAACGGTCCAAAAGTGGGTATAGGTGAACTTTGCGGCATTAATATTCGTGACGGTCGGCGTGTATTAGCGGAGGTGGTAGGCTTCCAAGGTGACCGGCTTATTCTGCTTCCGTTAGAGCATATAGAGGGTATAGCACCGGGCGATACGGTAACCACTCGAACCACTCCGCGTTATATTACTTTAAGCGAGAATGTGCTTGGTAGAGTATTAAATGGGTTGGGAGAGCCAATCGATGGCAAAGGACCATTGATGGGGGTTGATAAAAAAGCATTAGATGCCAGCAGCCCTCCGGCATTAAGCAGAGAAAGAATAACTGAGCATATGTCCTTAGGAATCAGGTCAATAGATAGCGTACTAACCTGCGGAAAAGGCCAGCGAATAGGCATTTTTTCGGGAAGCGGTGTAGGTAAAAGTTTACTTCTCGGCGATATCGCCAATTCAAGTGGTGCAGACGTCAATATCGTAGCATTGATAGGTGAACGTGGCCGGGAGGTTCGAGAATTTCTCGAAGAAGACCTTGGCCCTGATGGTCTGGCTCACAGTGTGGTTGTGGTTGCTGCTTCGGATTCGCCCCCGATTCAGAGAGTCAAGGCTGCATTTGTAGCGGTAACAATTGCTGAATATTTCAGAGACAAAGCTAAAAATGTTTTGTTCATGATGGATTCGCTAACTCGCTTCGCACAGGCCCAACGCGAAATCGGACTTGCTGCCGGTGAGCCGCCGGCAACAAAAGGTTACTGTCCAAGCGTCTTTTCGCTGATGCCCAGACTTATAGAGCGTTTAGGATGCGCCGAAAACGGCAGCATTACAGGGATTTTGACGGTGCTCGTTGAAAATGATGATTTGACCGACCCCGTGGCCGATAGTGCCAGAAGCTTATTGGATGGACATATAGTCTTGTCAAGAAAGCTGGCTGAGAGGGGCCATTTTCCTGCTGTGGACATCTTGGCAAGCATAAGCAGGTTAATGCCTGCGGTGGTGAGTGAAGAGCACAGGTTGGCGGCCCAGAAATTTAAGGAGATATGTGCTACCTACATTGATGCTGAAGACTTGATAAATATTGGCGCGTTCTCGCCGGGCAGCAATCGCCGTATTGATGGAGCAATTGCTTTAATCGACAGAATAAGCAATTTTCTTATACAGCCTATTCGAGAAAGAACGGATTTCGATGAAACCGTCAGGCAAATGACCACGATTACTCGCTCGTGGGATGAACTTTTGAATGTCAATGCTGAAAGAATCGGAAACAGAGCTAAATGAAGCGATTTGTATGGCGACTGCAGCGAGTTCTCGACATAAAGACAAAGGAAGAACAAGTAAAGAAAGTAGAGTTAGTTAAGCTAACCGAAAAAATTGCCCAGACACGAAGTAAACTGCTAACGCAGAAGAGAATACTGGATAATATAATCGATGATTTAACGGGACAACATCCCAAGAAACGACTAAGTAAACAAGAGTTTTTTTTGAGATGTTCGGTAACAAATGATGAGGTTATAAAAGAACTCAAAGAAAAGCTGAGCAAACTTGAATCAGCCCAGAAACAAAAAATTGCTGAGGTTTTAAAGGCCAGAAGGTTCAAGGAAGGTCTGGAAAAATTACGGGCTCAAGCAAAAGCAAGATTTATAAAGGAACAGGAAAAACTCGAGCAGAAAGAATTAGATGAAAGAGCTACTGTCAGTTTTGCTCGAAAACTAAACTAATTCGATAATTAAAACCGTGATAGCAGTCCCGTCAGGGATGGCCAAGTCCATAAAAGGACAGGAGAAACAAACGTGAATAAAAAACTAATAATAATAGCAGCGATAGCTGGACTGATAAGCTTTGTGGGGATGTTTGCGTTTGCCTGGCTCACTAAACCATCCACCAAGGGCCCAAGTACCGAAGTGCCTCATGCAACACCTGCCGCGGAGGAACCCGTCCCAGAATTGCCACAGCCACAAATAACCACAGCTGGTGCTGACAGCGTAATCGACAGCAAAATGAAAAAAGCTATGACGGAAAAACAGCTCAAAAGCCTTGTTTACGAGGTGCGGGAGAAGATTCAAGAATATGGCAATAAGCTGGAAGAGCTTAAACTCCGCGAGCAGAGATTACAGATGGTTCAGAATACGTTAAAAAAGGACATCGAGCAGCTTGATAATCTGCGAATTGAACTTGCCTCTACCGTTGCCAGTCTCAAGGAAGAACGGGATAAGCTGCTAAAGAGTAAAGTGGAAATTGCACAGGAAGAAACAAACAACCTGATGTCAATAGCAGCGGCTTATGACAAGATGGATACCGAAGCGGCCGGCAGAATATTGACGAATATGAGCCAGACACAAAATGACAATGCCGATGACGCCGTGAAGATTTTATACTACATGACCGACAGGACCAGGGCCAAATTATTAGCACAGCTGGCTACTTCTGAGCCCAAGCTTGCAGCATATTTTTGCAAGAGATTAAAAGAAATAGTCCAGAGAAAGTGAACATATGGATATTGCGACAATATTCGGAGTACTTTTGGGTTTTATAGTTATTACTGGCGCCATTATTGCCGGTGGGGGTGCCGGGATGTTTCTTCATATCCCATCGCTGGCAATAACGATAGGAGGGATGCTATGTGCTACGCTCATACATTTCTCGCTGCCACAGTTTTTAGGCATATTCTCGGTAGTCAAGAAAACCATAGTCACAAAAATACCGCCGCAGTCTCAACTGATTCAGAAAATGGTTAACTACGCTGCCATCAACAGGCGAGACGGGGCACTGGCCCTGGAGCAGGAGATTCACAAGGTAAACGATTTGTTTCTCGTTAAGGGCCTACAGATGCTCGTTGATGGGCAAGAATCCGAAGATATTCGGGACCTTATGTCTTTAGAGATTCAATACCTTCAGGACCGGCATTCAACTGGTAAAAAGATTCTGGAGTTTATGGGAGCAGCAGCCCCTGCTTTTGGGATGATAGGCACGCTTATCGGTCTAATCCAGATGCTCAGAAACCTCGATTCGCCAGACCAAATCGGTGCAGGGATGGCAGTGGCTTTGCTTACCACTTTTTATGGTGCCTTTTCCGCCAACCTGATTTTTATCCCGCTGGCAGGCAAATTGGGTATTTATTCCAAGGCCGAGACGACCGCGATGGAAATGATTACAGAAGGCATCTGTGCCGTTGCGCGAGGTGATAACCCAACGGCTGTTCGAGAAAAGATGCAGGCGTTTGTTTCCCAGAGCAAACGTGAAGAAGTAAAGGCGACTATTTAATGCGGCGAGAAAGAAAACAGTCAGAGCCTGACCAGGCCCTAGGTGCACCCGAATGGATGGTCACATTCAGCGATTGTATGACACTGCTGCTAACGTTTTTTGTGCTGCTTTTGAGTTTCTCATCTTTCAGCAATAAAACTTTTCGGAAATTGAAGGTGGTTTTCACCGGCTCTTTGCCCTCGGTCGGCGTGAAAACCAGGAGAGATACAGATTCATTTTTGGCTGCGGAAGAAATCGAACATATACAGGAGATTGACAAAGGAAGTGAAAAACCCACGTTGGAAAAAGGTGCTGAAGACCACCTAAAAAAAGACACAGAGCCCGTTTCTTTTCATGACCGGAAGGTATTTTTAATTTCGTCAGACAATGTCTTTTGGGGCGGGGGGACAATTATTTCGCTTCAGGGCCGAAAAACCCTTTCTGCTATGGCATCATTTCTAAAAGAAGTACCAAACCGTATAGTTATCAGCGAAAACGGCCAGGATGATGAAAGGATTGATGAGTATTCTGGCCTGCGACGGGCTTGGGCCGTGATGGAGTATCTTACGACAAAACAAGGCCTCGACAAAGAACGATTCAGCATCACAGGAAGTTCTCTTCAAGAAAACCTAAAAAGCATTGAACAGGCCTATCCAGGGGCAAAAACCGAACGTATGCTTGAAGTTGTTTTACTGGAACGGAGTATTTACCAGTGATGCGCCGGCGGTTGACAGCTGAGGAAAAAGGCTCTAAAGTGCCTGCATATATCGTTACCTTTTCGGATATGGTGACGCTTCTGCTGACATTCTTTGTGATGCTGCTGACTTTAGCTCAGGTGCAGGACCCGGAGCTTTTCAATATAGGTCGGGATTCTTTTTTAGAATCGATACGGGACCTTGGACTTGGAATGCTTTTCGGCCAAAAAGTGGCTTTTGACCTCGGCGAGTGTAAGGTGAAATATTTCATAAGCAGCCCCGACGAACTGTTAGGAGTCAGAAGTATAGATGCAAAAGAAGAAAATGTCCGTCGCCTTTTTAAGGAAGTCAGCCGGTCTATGACAACCATGCCTTCGCAGATTGTCGCAAAACAGACAAACTTTTCAGTTGCCGATATTGGTTTTGCGGCTGGCGGAGCAAACTTGAATGAGCCAGCCAAGAAGTTTTTAACGCGGTTCTCTCTGGATTTACAGGCGAACGACCCCCACGTCTTCTTGTCGAAGACAAGAGTGGGGGTCAAGCTTTATGTACTTGGTCTGGCCAGAGATGCAAAAGGTGAGCAAGAACAGTGGATACTGTCAGCCAGACGGGCCCAGGCAGTTTCGGACTTTTTGCGTAGTATTTTGCCAACGGTGCTCCAATGGCCTGTTTACTCGTGGGGAGCTGGTCCAGGAGGCCAGTGGGTGGGCGAAGACAGCCCGGTTTCCGAGCAGTCGCAAATCTTGATTGCTGTACTTCGGGCAAATGATTAGACTCGTGCTTCGTAGCAGCCCCCGCAGCTTCTTGCCCGCCGCCCCGCCTTGCGTCGGGAGACGCGGGGGCAGGCGGGGGCAAAATAGCATTTGCAAGCTCACAAACACTTCCGCCGATGTCTTGGAACTGTTCACAATTGTTGACATTTTTGGCGATTTACCGCCATATTTAGTCAACTCAGCGTAAAAAACGTCCTTCGTAGCACATTAACACCTATTCTGCGGTTTCGGCACGCTATTTGCTCATCCATATAGCAGATAAGGATTATATGCGTGTGTATTGGCATGATAACACATAATAAAAGGATTATTGTGCTTCTGATAGTCGTCTGGCTCAGCGGCAGTATAATTTCAGCATGCTGCGCTCAATCTGCTGTGGATGGGTCAATCAAGTCGCCATCTGATAAATCTGCTTCTTCTTTGTTTACAAATGACCCAAATTTTTGGGCGGGAACAGGTGGTGATATTAGCACGCGGGAACTGTTCTACAAAATGATGCTTGCAGTTTTACTCGTTGTTGTTCTGGGAACAGCAGCGATTTATATTTCGAAAAAGTTTGTGCCAAGAATTACCAACCTTTCCGGCAAAAAGATTCAGGTTTTCGAGACAGTCCACCTTGGGCCGCGTAAAGCGGTACATCTGATTAAAATAGGCAATCGTCGACTTCTGATAGGCAGCACTAATGAGAGCATTACCAAATTGGCTGATGTAACGGATACTTTTCCCGTAAGGGATGGCCAAGCCCAGGCCGAAACAAATTTATCCCCGAAAGAGACAAACAATATAAATGACCGGCAATATTAAATTACTTTTTTTAGCATTCGTTATTGTGTTGCCAACTGGCATATCTTTCCAGGCCACGGCAAGCTACGCTTTGACGAGTGGACAGGCTGAAAAAAACCCTGGACAAATAGGGTTACCCGCTCTGCCTAACGATACCACTACAACAAAAACTCAGGTCAAATCTATTCCGAGTATTGGCGATTTGATGACGCTTATAGATAAAGCAACGACACCGGAGACCAAGGGCAGAGATTGGTCAACTCCCATCAAACTTGTAATCATCTTTACCGGGCTGGCAATCCTGCCGAGCCTTTTGGTAATGATGACATCGTTCACTCGAATAGTTATTGTTTTATCCTTTGTTCGCCGGGCTTTAACTACACAAACAATACCGCCTACCATAGCTATTGTAGGTTTAGCATTGTTCCTGACCCTATATACGATGTCGCCTACATTTTACAAAATCAATGAAATCAGCGTCCAGCCTTACCTTGCGGACGAGATAGATTTTCAAACGGCCAGCACCAGAGCCAGCGACTGTATCAAGGAGTTTATGCTTCGGCAAACCCGAGAATCTGATTTGGCTGTTTTTGTACATATGGCCAAGATAGAACCGCCTTCGACCCCGATGGATATCGGTATGCATGTAGTAGTTCCTGCATTCATTATTAGTGAATTTCGAACGGCATTCGAGATAGGCTGCCTTTTGTTCATACCGTTTTTGCTGGTGGATATGGTTATTGCAAGTGTCTTGCTCAGTGCGGGCATGATGATGCTTCCACCTGTGATGATTTCTCTGCCTTTCAAGCTGATATTATTCATTCTCGTCGACGGATGGGGATTATTGGCAAAGAGTCTTAGTCTGAGCTTTAAATGAGCACTTACTTTTTCAGGAACCTGTCAGATGGACAGCAGTTTCATACTTTATCTTGGCAGACATACTCTTGAGACAGCTTTGTTTTTGGCCGCTCCAATTCTGCTGACGTGTATGACAGTTGGAATAATTGTGACACTGTTTCAGGCGGTTACTTCAATACGCGATATGACCTTAACGATAGTGCCCAAGCTTCTGGCTGTGGGGGCGGTCACACTGCTTTTCGGAAACTGGATGATGGAGGTTCTACTTAGATTTGCTAACGAAATTTTCAGTCATATCCAGAATATTGGGCGCTGATTTATGGAATTGGTGACCGAAAAGCTCCTCGGTTTTGTGATGATGCTGACAAGAATTTCAGCATTTTTTATGGTAGCACCTGTCTTTAGCTGGAATACCATACCGCTGAGAGTCAAAGTCACCATGACTTTCCTAATAACGATTTTTTTCTCCATGATAAAACCTCCCGGTGTTAGTCCCGATGGTGTTCGCATGTTAGAGGCAATACTATTGATAAGCAATGAAGCCATTTACGGTTTAGCTTTGGGGTTAATCGTCTCTCTTGTATTTACCACGGTCAAACTCTGCGGTCAGATTATCGAACAGCAGATGGGTTTGACAATAGCCAGTATTCTGGACCCCACAACGGGCGAAATGGGTGGACCACTTTGTGAGCTTATAGAGATGATATTTATACTTTTGTTTCTTAGCGCCAACGGTCACCATTTGTTTCTATTAGTTATCTCGCGAAGCTTCGAAGTATTTCCAGCGGGTACCATACCAAGCATAGCAATCCTGGCCAGCGGCATAATTAAAGCCGGTTCAACTCTGTTAATTGCCGGTTTAAGATTGGCCGGGCCAATGTTAGCAGCGCTTCTGCTGTTAATGGTTGTTTTAGCGGTGCTGGCGCGTATCGCACCAGAAATGAACATTTTATTTATCAGTTTACCACTACAAGTAGGTTTGGGATTGTTAATGGTGGGGATATTTCTTCCATTTATTAGCGAATTTGTGACTGAATTTGCCGACTGGATGGGCAAATTGCTTCCCTTATAAGGCAGTGAGCTAAAGTTTGAAGTGTCTAAAGTGCCTAAAGTTATGGATTACTTTTTCACTTTAATTCACTTTGGCTCGTTTTAGGCACTACTAAAATGGCAGAGAAACCAGCAGCCGAAAGGACAGAGCAGCCAACACCAAGAAGATTGGCCAAGGCCAAAGAAAAAGGACAAGTACCTCAGAGTGCGGAACTGATGTCCTTTATCTCGATTCTTGTTTTGGTAGCAGCGATAGCCTTTTCGGCGCCATCTTTAATGCAATGGTTCACCGGACTAATGAGGGAAGGGATGTCCGGCCAAATCCAGCCTTTTACTGATACAGGCAGTTTTATCAACTTTATGAACAGGAAAATTGTTGATTTTGTTCTCGTTCTGTGCCCTATTTTTGCGGCTCTATTTGTAGGCGCTGTTGCCGGGGGTATTATTGTCGGTGGTTTAAATTTCTCCCCTGGAGCCTTGTCTCCGAAATTCGACTTATTAAATCCAGTCGCAGGATTCGGCAAGTTAGTAAACGGACGCTCTGCGGTAAAACTACTGGTCTCCATCGCAAAGCTTCTCTTTGTTGCGCTCATCGTCTGGTTCTACCTCAAGGATAAACTCGAGGTACTTGCCACTCTACGGTGGGCCTGGTCTTTGGGGATGCTCGCACTCATTGCAAAGATGATATTGGGTCTGTGCATACGCATTTGCATCGCTCTTCTGGTTATAGGCGCCACAGATACTATTTACCAGAAATGGAAGTATATCCAGGACCTAAAGATGACAAAGCAGGATGTAAAAGAAGAGCGCAAGCAGACAGAAGGTTCTCCGGAAGTTAAAAGTCGCATCCGAAGAATCCAATTTGCGATGGCCGCCAAGCGTATGTTGCAGGAGGTTCCTAAAGCCAACGTAGTACTTGTCAATCCAACACATGTAGCCGTTGCCCTGCGTTACGATGCCAAGACAATGGAAGCCCCCACTATGGTGGCTAAAGGTGCGGACCACCTGGCGGAAAAGATAAAAGAAATCGCACGGGCTTACGGTGTGCCGATTGTAAGAAAACCTGAATTGGCCAGAACCATATATTCAACAGTAAAGCTTGACGCCGCTATACCAGAAACCCTGTATGTAGCGGTAGCAGAAGTTCTGGCTCTTGTTTATCGCCTGCGGCACAGGAAAGCATAAAAAGCTTGATGAAAGATTTATGACGATATAGCTATTATGCTTGCAGCGGCCATCTGGTTTTGTATTAAGGTCAATGCTTTTTCGAGGCGGGCAAAGCGAAGTACCAATCTTTTCTCTCTTTGCTCAAGACGGTATTCTTCATCCTCAATTTTGTCCTGGAGCAGTTCTATCTGGTCTTCGACATGGTCCTGGTCAACTATGATAGAACCTACGGTTGCCTTTAGCATTCTATCGATTTTATCCTCTATTTTACCTGCAAAACCCTGCTTGACGTAAACCGTAGCGGTATAATCGCCATCCGTAGTCAAGTCGACGCTTAGCTGAAGACCGTCCTCAGCATACACTGGGTCGCCGTTATCGTCAAAGCTGCTATTGCCGGTAATAATATTACTGCTAATTGTCATATCACGATATGTCGATTCGGTTGAAAGTTTTATTTGGGAACTTGTGATGACCCCACCGCTTACTGTCACCTGTACGTTATATTCACCCCCTGTTGTATAATTTGTACTGGCACTGTAGAACTCGATGGTATCGCTGGTGCTGCTGCCTGTCTTGTCGGCGCCTATTAAAGCAAGAACACCCCTATAATCTTCGGCTATTGCTTCATCAAAATCGTTTGTGTCCAGACTTAGTATGCCGTCCTTGTCGAATTCAAGGCCGATGTTGAGGGGGGTCAAGAACGAATCGACATCCTCTAAAAAACCGGCTGCCTGCTCGATAAGCGGTCCACGGAACTGGTATTGGATGGTCGAAACAACATAATCCCCCATCAAGATACCGCCGACCTGTGTAATCTCATTATAGCCGGTCGTTTCTTTAATATGGCTGATAGCAGCATTGTAGGCGATGACCATTGCATCAAGTTTATCTTTGACCGATTGTACATCTCTGGTAAGAGTTATATCTTCGCCATTGGCACTGGTAGTATCGTGCAGATGCAGCGTGACACCGCTAATCACATCGTCAACCGTATTAGAGCTTCTGCTGATGTAACTGTCACTACCCGGCGTTGTTTCAGAAATACTGGCTGTTAACGGACTTCCCCCGTTTGTTAGTGAAGAGTTAATCATAAGCAGGTCAACGTTACCTAATGAATTCGCAAATGTAAAAGTTGTACCATCATCGATAGAGCCAGAAACCGTTATATCACCTGAATTGACGGTTGAGAGTAGCTCAAGTGCGGTCTTAATTTCTTCGGCAGTTGCATTGTAAGCAATATCTGATGTTGTTTCACCTCGGTAAGTGAGTGTAAATGAGCCGCCGTCGGGACCACCGCTCAATGATACCGTTTGAACTTCCGAAGTCGCTGACGTATCGGGAAAACCATCGACCTTGATTTTTGAATCCTGGGCGGTCTGGCTTTTAGTAAAGGCCGATGCTGTGTAACCGGACAGACTCGCTTCTGTTGCGTTGCCCTCGGTTGTAACACTCATAGCAAGCCCGTCCAGCAATGTGCCCCCGCCATCGTCATTCCACCCTAATTCGATCCAAAGACTGCTTTCGCCACCGACACTATCTGTTAAAACAATCTTGCCATTTTCGAAAACTGCTTTTGCCCTTCCATCAAAAGCATCGTTAATCTCTGAAATAAGATGGCCAAGTGTTGTATTTTCATTAACATAAAAGTCCACCTGAGCTGTTGAAACACCAAAATGGTCTGTACAATTTTTTATTTCAATATATTCTTCATATTCATCTGAGTCGCTGAGAGTCCCGCTGAACTGGTCGAGGTCTTTAATTTTTGTGCTCAACAAAGCGTTGTCATTATCATAAGTAAAGGCCGAGCCACTTTTCCAGACCTCGGTACTGCCTGTATTGACGTGAATTTGATAATCTGTGCCTGCATCCTCACCATTAAGAACCAGATGGTAGGCATCGTCATAGTGTAAGAGACCGGCAGTAACACCGGGATTATTTGCATCGTTATTAATTAGACCGACCAGATCCTGTAGCGTCGTAGTTGCAGTGGTTGTTATACTTGTTTCTTTATAATTATACGAATAGACAAAAGTGCCAGTTCCAACATAGTCTTCGGCATATTTATGGCCGGTCCTATGAACCCATCGCTCAGCATTGGCCAACTGGTTGATTACAACTGTGTGATTTCCTTCAAAGGCATTATTTGTCGCTTCAGCCGTTATTATTTCCTCGTCACTTGTAGAGACATTAAAGGCGCGGAGCTCATCGGCATCTGAAAGTGCTCGAACGGAGGTTCGCAGATTCCGCAACTTGGATTCCAAGGTGCTAAGGGCTTCCTGTCTCTCCTGCCAAACCGCTTTGCGGTTTTCCCAGACGTTGAGCGTACGGCGTTCAATAGCCATCAATTGTTCAATAAGCGCATTTGTATCAATGCCTGTCTGCAGGCCTGGAAGACGTATAGTCGACATTTTTGTCCACCTTTCTTTTTAAATCCCGAGCTTCTGCGGCCTCCCTATGCCTACTACAAGTGTCTCGTCCTAAAGATTATTATCGTATAAAAATCCATTTACTTAACTACATATTATCTTTTCACTTAGCGCATTTTTTCATTTTGGAACCAACTGTTTTGGCCCGGTAATTCTCAACAGCTTCGACTTATAATAAACCGCATACTTTTGAAAATACTGCCCGAATTGGACCATTGGGCCGTTAGCATGCCTGCAAAAAGTCTCCACTACATATTTATAGTATTGCTGCTCTTTCAAACCGGCGTCACTTATATCCACGACTTGTGGATATAACACTTCAGCCGGATAAATCGAGACCATCTCGTTGAGCACATCAGCCATAATCCGATTTCTTGCCTCAAACTTTAGGGAATTGCTTTGCCGATGCCTTCTGTAGAAATAAGTCGAATGCTCATCAACTCTTTTGAAATTTATCTTCAGGGCATTTTTGCACAAAAATACAAAGTCCTCGACAGTATCAACCTCATCATACAATCCGACCTTGTCAAACAAAGTCTTCCTTTTCAGACTGCCCGGATTCGGAATCGGTCCATAGCCATTTTTAAACAGGAATGACGGAAGAACACTGTTATCCGAAAAATCCATATAGCTCCACTGCTGGCCTGTCGGGTCACCGGATTCATTCACAAGAGTAAGCTGGGCAGGATAAAAGTAATCTATCTGCGGGTGCTTTTCAGCAAAAGCCACTATTTTCTCAATGTAGTCGGGAGCAATAAAGTCGTCTGAATCGACAACCATAATGTATTTACCCTTTGCCTCAGCTATCACTCTGTTCACCCCCGAAGCATAATTTTTATGCTCCTTATAAATATAGTGAATCCTGTCATCCGAGTAAGAAGCCACCAGCTCTTTAGTTTTGTCGGTACTACCGTCATCAACAATCAACAATTCGAAATTCTTATAGACTTGCGATAAAACGGAATCGATGGCCTGAGCGATAAACTTTTCTGCATTATACGCTACTATATATACGGTAACCAGCGGTTGTTTTTCCGTTTCTCCCTGACCTGCAAGCAATTCAAACAGCTTGTCGAATTTTATGTCTACATTGGCTGCAAGCCATAATAATCTTTCCTCAACATCCCGTCTTTCAATATCGACAGGAAGGTTCAAATCCGGCGATAACAGATTATTTTCATATAGCTTTGCCAATATTACAAAATACTGCTCAACATCTTTATGAATTGTTCTCGCTTGTTTAACAGCCTGAGCAAATAAATCCTCAAAATTTTTATTGCCTGACTCAGCTAAAACATCGCATCTTCTTTTTAGAGCGTTTATTCTCGCTTTTACTCTCGACATTATTGCAACATTAATTTTATCCTTGGAATGACAAATCGAGGTAGGCAGCTCTCTGTACAGATAAAGACACTCATCCATAAATTTTAGGCTGGTCACTTCCTCCACTTTGTAGACGATATCAATGTCTTCGGCATATAAGATATTCTCATCGTAACCTGAGGTCTTCAGGTAATCACACAGCTTAAAGGTTTGAAAATGACTGACGACATTTAAATCAAGGGCTGTCTTACCTGCTGGTATCTTATCACAGAAGCCAACGCACCTTCGCGTAAGGTCCTGATGACAATACGCAAATTGCGAGTATACAAGCCCACAATCGGGAAACTTTTCATGATATGCATACATAGTTTCCACCGCATTTGGCAGGAGGCAATCATCGCTGTCCAAGATACCAAAATACTCTGACCGCACATTGGCGATACCTGCCTTTAATGCAGCCGTTTTACCACGATTTTTCTTGTGCTGAATTAGTTTTATACGAGTATCATCAAGATATCTTTGGATTACATTCAGAGAATCATCCGTCGAACAGTCATCAATGATGATTAGTTCCCAGTCCGTGAATGTTTGATTCAACACAGATTCTATGGCCTCGGCAATATATTTTTCCTTATTGTAATTGGCCATGACGATGGAGAATTTGGGCGGGGATACCTCACGCTCGGGGCTCCATCTTCTATCTGCCGCCTTCTGTCCTCTTTCCTCTGTCTTGAAATATACTTGTACTTCCTGATGACAAGAATTGGGGACAAAACCTGAGAACTTTTCTACATCTATTCTTACTCCATCTTCAAACATTTCAGCTAATCTTTCGGCTGAGTATCTATCGTCGGTACATGAGCGGTTGTTCCAAACCGACTGAACTTTGTTTATCGGATTACAGAATGCAACAGAATTCTCATAACAAAGCAGGAAGTCTTTGGTTTGTGCATATAGCTGAGAATTAGCTGCCATCATATCTTCGAGGATGTTCGGATGGGTGAATTCCAGTTTATCCAGCAGTATCAGAATGTCGCTGGTCCTGTATAATGAACTTGATAGCTCCAATGGATAACCAAAATCATACTCACCGGCTGTCCAGTTATATTTCAATATCCCATTATCTATCCCCTGGAATACAGGTAAATTCTGTTTGCTGTCATGAGAGTAACAATAATCTGTGTTCTTGCCCAACCTTAGCGAAAAACCAATTGCGTCCTTGTTCCCCTGCAGACTTTTGACAACATCGGCGAGAGAAAAATCTTTCACAAACAGATTATCATCAACCAGAAATAACACATATTCAGAGCCTTCCACAATAGTGCAAAGCTGCTGTTTAAAGTTGGTTTCTTTAATGAATGTTATATTACCAAAGTCTTTTTTCAGGTTATTATATTGGCGCTGGTGTAAATGATTTGAAACCTGGTACAGGACAAATAATTTTATCTGCTCACTATCGGTACAATGCAAAAAGAAGGATTCGAGAGCCGCTTGCAGTTGCATAGCGCGGTCTTTACTGAATATAAGGCCAACCATGTCTTTTCTCGTGTTCATCTCTATAGGTGATAATCGGTTCTCGCTTTTTGTCTGACATTGTACCAGCTCGGCACTTTCTCCTACCTCGGCACTCAGTTGATTCAAAAAATCCTTTGCCGGGCCAAAAGTCGGTGCCTGCTTTAGTACCTGCAGAACCATCTTTTCAGCCAGAGCTTTATCTCCACACTGATATGCCGCTTTGGCCAAAAGCCAGTGAACCAGCCAGTGTTCGCAGTGCGACTCAATAGCCTGAATAAATTTTGACTTTGCCTTTTCGAACAGTTCCTGTTGAAAATACGCAAGGCCGTGCCAAAAACTCCCGATGCCATAATTAACTTTTCCCAAATTACTCATCAAATTAAGTGCCTCGAAAAGGTCCTCCTGCCAGACCAAACGTCTCGGCTCTGGAATTTCCATAGGAACAAAATGCTTCCATCGCCGCCGTAGTAATTCGATATCTCTGCCGCTGGTGGAGTAATTTACTTTCTTCTGGGCATCAAGCACATTGTTGTGTGCGATAAAACTTGCCGGCAAAGGAATTAGTTGCTTGCCTCTTTCGTATAGTTTGTAGCATAAATCACTGTCAGCACAATAAAACTGATAAACTTCTTCTAACCCACCAACTTCGTGGAAATAGTCCAATCTAATCAAGCCATAGTTCATCAAAAGCTTCTGGCCATGAGTAAAATCGATTCCGTAGCTGGCCCATTCCCGTGCGGATTCGAAGCAATAAATATTTTTGTAAAAGAAAATACCGCCCGCCACTTTGTCACTTTGACTGCTCAGCGTTCGGAAGGCCCACGAGATAGCTTCTTTGCTGAAGATAATATCATCGCTGGCATACATTGCCCATTTGCCAGTAGCTTTTGAGAAACCGAAGTTATATAGCTGTGGCCAGGAATGTCTGCCTGGCCCAAGCCATTCCGACTCGCTGTAGACTTTTGTAACTTTGTATTTGCGCAATACATCAAGCGTGTTATCAGTAGAACCCCCTTCAATTACAATTACCTCGTAAGCTACGCATTTGGCTGCTTCTTCCAAGCTGGCAAACATCTGGTCAAGCAGCTCGGCCCTATCCTTGGTGCAAATTACGATGCTGACATCATAGTCAGCGTGCAGATAATCTGCATTCTGTGCTTTCAAGGCATCTTTATGGATAAAAATATCTTTTTTCTTTTTTGATTGGTCAATTTGCGACGTTGTCGGCTCGCTACCGGCATAGCTAATCTCGGATGACTTTATTTTTAAAAAGTCAAAAATACAATAATAAAAAACGTCAGGTGATATTCTATCTTTTTCTGTCCTGTTATTTTCTCTGACATCACGGTCGTGATAATCCTTGAGCATCCGAGCTAAAAAGGCCCACTGATTAGTATCAGGATTTGAGTTGAAATTGTCGTTAAGCTTGGGCTGCAAATATTCAAAACATTTATTTATTAAAAGCTTACCTTGGTCTCCGTTCCATCTGAAAGAGTGTTTAATATGATATGCAAATGGAGAAGTAAGTTTTTTCACCGATATACCTTCTAATATCAGAATCAACGGCATCCAGTAATCCCACCAGGGCATTCCTACACAAAAACAGGATTTCTGGAAGAATGAACCAAAAATTTTTGGGAAAAAAAAGAAGTCAAATCCCTCATTGAAAAATTTACCATCTAACCGCTCTAAGGAATCAACATTTATCCTTGGTCCGTAGACAAGCGAATCGGCTGCTTCTTCTTTAATAAAAGAAACGATACCTTTATCTCCAATCAGTAAGATATCCGAGTTTACAATCCCACAAATCTCAGAGTCGGTCCGTAGAAAATATTCCAAAAAATCGTCAAAATATATAAAAGGTTTGCCAAACATTTCTCTTGCATCCCGCTTTGCCTGGATAAACTTAACGTCAGGAAATGCCCCCTGCAGCTTTTGGATTTCTTCGGCACAATTTATTGAAACGACGTCAAATCCAAGCTTTACCCAACTTTCCACTGCCTTTACCTGTTTGGCAAGATTTTTGGGGGATATACTCGTGGCGATGACTAACTCATTGTCTCTGGATACTTTGAAATTATCGTGGCATTTAGCCTCCCGCTTTTTTTCAGCATCATAGTCTAATACTTTTTTTGTACTCTCCGCTTTGATAAATGCCCTATTTAGAATAACTTTTGGCACTGCGGCTAATGGTAATAATTTTACCTTTCTGGCTTCGCTTTTGCGCTGCTGTAAACAACGTTCGTACAGTTCTTGGTATTGCTGGGCAATTTTCTTATGGTCGAACTTCGCGATTGCTTCCTGACGGGCATTCCGGCTGAATTCGGCTCGCAACTGGGTTTGAGCAGCCAATTTCTCCAATGCCTGCACAAGTCCGTGCACATCCTTATAAGGAGATACATAACCATCTAAACCATTGCGAACCAACTCTGGTACACCACCGGTGTCAAAAGTCACAATAGGAATACCGCAGGATAATGCTTCAAGGACAACAAGTGGACAATTATCTGCCGCGGGAGTGTATAAGAATATATCAAGCATAGAATAAGCTTGAGCAAGCTCGCTCTCATCATTAATATGAGGTATACTGATAATCCTGGAACTATCGAGTTTAGAATTGCCTCCGATATTGACGAAAATATGGTCCGGCAACTTAGTTTGTAAAGCATCAAATACCGCCCTGGTATAATTTCCTCCTTTCCAGGGGTTTTCCAGTGCGCCACCATGGGCGACAGCACCGATTACCAAAACATCCGTCGGTATACCAAGTTTTTTCCTCGCCTCTATTTTGTTGTAAGGTCTGAAAATATTCGTATCAATACCATTGTAAATCAGCTCCACCGGGTGGTTACGCAAAATACTTCGCTGGACATTGTCTTTCAACCATTGTGAAGGTACGACTATGTTGAGATATGAATTATCATAAATCAATTTTTTGTCGCGATAGAGCTGAGCGCTTGTATCAATCAGTATATCAGGATAAAGCGACAACATAGGGCACTGGCCGCAACCATCTTCCCACCTCTGGCAATCTAATGAATATGCGCAGTGTCCTGTAGTTGGCTGCTGGTCATGCAGAGTCCATACTGTTGGCTTTAGATGCGATAGGGATGAAAGAGAAGAAGGATTAAAAAAGTCACCGTGCAAATTATGTAGATGCAAAATATCGGCGGAGAGAACATGTTGATTATTCACTAACTTGTGACTTCCCTGAAATTCATAATAAAGTTGGCCTTGCTGTCTACATTGGATGCGTAGAGACCTATCGGCCTCGACAGGAAAGGCAAAAGAGTATTTTGAATCACTCCTTTTTTCTCCCACAAGCATAATTGAATCGCACCCGGCGTTACGCTGGGCCTCAGCCAGACGCCAGGCAACCTTGGCAGCACCACCTGCCTGGTCGTGGGTGTTGATATGAACAATTGATAATTTGCCGGCATTCGCAGTGCTGCAATTATGCTTTGTGCCGTGAGGTTCAGCTATAAAGTTGTGTTGAATCGTTTGCCTCGAAACAACTTCGGGCTTTTTGTTTGGGTTGCCAAAATAATCATTGTAGTTGTTAATCAAACCTTCATTTATGATAATATCATCGGGAAATCTCCTAGGCTTATAATCAACACAGAAATTATCAAACTTATGAGTTTCACCACAGTGTAACCCTGTCCCGTCAAATCCAATATTGCGAATTTGTGAAAATGTAGGATATATGTAATAGCCTTTATTTAAGTAAACTGATAAAACCCAATTTAAAGTCCAAACATCCTTAATTTCACCATTTATCAGCTTTTGTACGTTTTGGGGGATATCAGTTCCACCTTGATTAATATCGATATCATTGACTTTAATCTGTTCGCAGACTTTCCTTAAATCAGGCTCATAATGCATCCAGGCACTCTTCCATGTAGCCCAGCCCCAACTGCCTATTCGTGGATAAAAATATATATCAAAGGGATAATCCGACAACAAATCCTCAGCGATAGGGACTGTATAGCCGTTAATACCAAAAACCCTGTCATGGTTCTCGTATCGCTCAAGACACTCTTTCATAAAATCGAAAAAGTGCTTTCGGGGCACACAATCATCTTCAAGCAGAACTAACCTATCATGTCCCTCAAATACATGATTTACGGCGCTGACAATACTACGCGCAAGACCATAATTTTCATTGCGTTCTATAATCTTCGGCTTAGTCCATCGGATGGCCTTAAAGAGCTCGCGAGTTTTTAAAACACCCTCAACATCCCTTGAGCTTTTGGGTGCATCTGAAAAGATATAAAGGTTCTGAATACCGTGTTCCAGCAAAGCTTTGAGCACCTGAGCAGTGTGCCAAGGCCGGTTGTAGCATATCAAAATGACAGGGATGTCTCTCAAAATTATTACCTATGTATCAATATATCTAACGCTAATTAATACAATTAATTATTATGTTCCCACATTCATTTCCACAGGACTCTTATTGCTTACACACTTTTTGTGTATAAAAGTAAATTCGGTGAACGGTTTTTGCGGATTAGTATCATAGGCTGCAACATATCCCAGTCTTTTCATACGCTCTATGCATTTCTTTGTGTCATCCTCAGTGAAATCTGAGCAAAAATGGTGAAATTCTATGCACACCTGAGGTATATCCAACCTATCAAGAGAGCTAATGACCTCGTACTCTGCACCTTCGATGTCCATCTTCAAAATAGAAACATCCGGACACTGACTTAGAATATCAGGGATATTAATTGTTCCTACTGTATAAGAACCTGCATCTGAAACATTGTCGTGAGAAGGCAGTATCGAATCAGAAACGAATTCCGGATTTGTGTTTTTGTACATTTTTATCTGTGAACCACTCTGAGCACATAATGCCTTCTGAATGAAGCTAATGTTGGGGTGTTTATTATCTTCGATATATTTTCTGGCTTTTTCAGTTGGGTCTATGCTGATTACGCTACACTTCTTCAAAGCAATCAGCCCCATATCAAAAGATATATCCTCACCAACACCTGCAGAGATGACAACACTTCCATCCGAAACAAGGTCCAAATCAACTGCCCAACCTCCATAGTCGGAACCTATCCGGTACAAATCTATAGCTTCGATGCTTTTAGCCGCAGAGACAATCGCAGACCGAGCCGGTCCAAAAACAAGGATTCGGTCCTCATCATGGTTTCGGCCATTGTAATAATCATGATAACGGTACCAGAAAAGATACCTGTTTCTCCTGATAACGTCTTTATGCATATCACCTGTTGTGGTTAATACATGGTTAGTATTAGACCCTACCGTGCCCCTTAGATTCTGCCAATCTATATGATAAACACCACTGACCTTGTTTAGTTTCCTGTAAGCTCTTGTACATAAATCCATATCATCGAAATAATCTGGAAAGTATGCTTCATCAAAATAGTTCAATTCTTTCATTGTACTTGCCCTCAGAGCTAAAGGGCCACGATTGACTGCATCCCGGATTTTAAAAACAGCCCTTTGAGCTAACTCTGTGCAAGTATAGCTCACTTTTTTCTCAGGAGGAGCAGAACATATAAAGCTATGAGCGTTTCTAGCGCTTACGGAAAAAACATCGTTCCATACCTCCATAGGATGAATGATTCTTTTCTCCCAGCCCTTTTCAGTTATTAACATGTCATCCCGCACAAGAATCCAATACTCACCATCGGCAGTTTTCATACCCGTATTATTAGCCATTAATTCGCAAACATCGGGTGTACAAACTACTTTAAGCTCCTGCATTAATCCTTTATTTTGCAACAATGTTTGATTAACGACTTGTTCTGACCTATCAGTACATCCATCATAAACAATAACCAACTGGAAAGGTGATGTAGTGTTGTTAATAATACCTTTGATAATTTGTGCAATTTGAAATTCTTTCTGATAGACCGTTAGTATTATGCTTATTTTAATATTATTATCATTAGAATTTCTCTGCAAAACCGGGCCTTCGATAGTCTGAACGGTAGTATCTCCTGAGAAGCTATCCTCTAAGCTTTCAGATACAGACTGCTTACTGCATGTTGGCTCAACCACATTTACCATTCTCTCGATTTTACCAAGCAATCTTTTCGCACCGTCATTTTCCGGACGTAGCGATAGTTCTATCTGGCACGCTTTCCTGGCCGAATGTAAATCTCCAAGCTGTGCATACGCCGTGGCGATTGCAAAGTGAACATCAGGCATGTTGGAGCAGAGATTTTTTGCCTGTTTGAGATAACTCAAAGCTTGTTCGCTGTTTCCTGACCGTAGCTTGTCTACCCCCTGCACAAGAAAGTCTCGAGCTGTGATGGCACTTTCTTGGGCGGTACAAAGCGATGTATCAAAACGACCATCCAGTTCAATATACCTTGGCAGTTGCCGGCGAAGGGTAGCGGCAAGTTTAATGAGCAGATCCGCCGATTTGCTCATAAAAAGAACTGATATTGGACCTCCATTTTGGACGAGAGGATTTGTCATTCTCAAGTAAAAGCAATCTGGTGGTACGCCGCGGTTATATTCGAATCGCTGCGCATCGTGGAGGACCATCACACCTTTGTCTTCAAGAAGCATCCAACCAATTTGCATACACTCGGCGCGTGCGCGGCCGTCGACGAGAATTATCTGGAATCTTTTGCCCAACTCCGTAGGGAAAAGAATATAATCCCGAAAAGTGTCGAAATCTCCATCGTCGATACCTTCTTGATACCCCTTGTTACAACCAACGAAATGGACACGAATATTTGGATTGTCGTATCCCTCAATCAACGCCCGAGTTCGAGCAGCCCATTCAGGATTATGTTCAACCGAATCCCAGGTACTTGCCGATAGAAGCTTTGAAGGAAAATAAACAGTGCTGTCTCCACTTCCCCATTCAAGAACCTTAACGGAATTTTTAAATAAATTGAAGCAGCAAAGCACCGATTTAATTTCATATTCGTTCATAAAAGGAGTCAAATCTTTTAGTTTGTTATTATCTGCCTGAGAAAGTGCAGGCGATAGTCTTGACTTTTTCCCACTTATAAACGACTCAACATCATTATATTCTGGATTGAATTTTCCTCCATTGGCATGATGAAGTACGATTTCTGCCAGACGCTTGGCTCTCAAATCAGCGTTATGAAAACGCCGTACATGCTCATAACCGGCCAAGGATATCTCATTTAACTGCTTTTCGTTATTTATATAATATTTATATTTATCCTCCATCTCTTCAAACGTCTCAAAGAAAACTATATCCCTGTTGTCTTCAAAGAACAGTTTCGTTTTAAACATCCATGATTCATTCAGATAACATAAGCACATCCTTTTGCAGGCCATATATTCATATGTTTTACCCGTCATCGCCATCACTCTGGCACTGACTGGGTTCAGTAAAATCTTAAACTTGTTTATCAATTTGCATAGTTCAACCACATTTTCTAAAGAATCATTCTTTGGAATTGTATTTTCAGCCAAAATGATTTTGTTTTTGTCCTGCGAAAGAAAATCACTTCTTTCGCGCCTCAGCCCAATAAAGCCAAGCTTATCACAGACAGGGACGGATATATCGTCTAATATTTCGGTATGTGCCCATGACGGCAGCCAATAAGACGGCTTACCCCAATAACTATCTAAATCAACTTCTGCGGGGGTAAAGTATATATCAAAATAATCCAATCTCTCTTTAACAGTATCATAATATGCATTGTCCAGGTTTCCCTGCCTTGTGTGTAAAGATTCAGGATTGATTTCCGCAACAAATTGCTGATTATTGATAATCTTTACAATATTAAATATCGGCTCATGAGAGCCGGTGATACATAAAATCGGATATTTTAAGAGTGCCTGTGTATCCAAAGCCTTATTACCGTATACATCATAGGCATAATACAGCAAACCATTTCTCTCTAAAGCGGTTTTGAGGCCTCTGAAATACATATAGGGAGAATGGACGCTTTTCTCGTCTCTATAAACAAAATTTATTTTGTCATACTTTTTCTTTCTGATTACTGTAAGCATTACTCTTGTCCTACTTAGCAGGAAGATACTGCTGACTTCGATGGAGTGCCGCGAATGAACGATCAATAGCAATGATTTCCGCATCGCTTTTAGCTGAAAGCCATGCTCGCAGCGAAAGGCCCGAGAGCCTTCCTAACTCCACAATTTTAGTGGGATTGTATTGGTGTACAAGCTCAACTAATGCATTGAGTGATTGAGGAGTCTGGTCACGGTAATAAAGACGATTTTGGAATGATGCGAGTCTTTCAATCCATTCTTGCATTTTGTCAGCAAGATGACTCCCTTTACTTACGCCAGATTCCTGCACTCCAGCTGGTAGGTTACGAGAGACCATCTCAGAGCAGTTACGCACGCCAGATAACTCTGATTTGCTCTGTGCTGCCGTTTCCGTATTTTTCGTACCAAAAGTTGGTTTTACAATGTGCGCCTGCTTTGGCATATAGAAATACATATCTTCAACGCTGACCTTTGCATGCTTATACCCCCATGAGGTAAGCAGCTTGACTATCTCGCTTGGATGATATCCGAACTGTTTAGTATTGACTTCGTGACACCCACAAAGAATGCCAGGGTGACACTTCCTTATTAACTCCTGGGCGCCTTTTAAGACCAGCAGCTCACAGCCTTCAGTATCAATTTTTATCAAGTCTACTCTGTCTATTCCCTGCTCTCCAACAACGTCATCGACCGTGCTGACAGGAACTTCGAATTCAATCCACTCATCAAATCGTAATGGTTTTCCTATACATGCCAGACCGGATGCTATCCCTGATTTCGGATGCTTCAAGGAAGCCGTGCCATTCTTGTCAGCCAAAGCAACTTGGAATGTCTTAACCCTGTCTTGAAGACCATTCAGAGATATATTTTTGTTTAAAACCTCGAAAGTAACAGGCGCAGGCTCAAATGCATAACTTCTCATAGCTGGATTCATCACAGCAAGCATAGAAAATGCACCGGTATTTGCACCTACATCAAGAATCACCGGCGATTTGTATTCCAATGTCCTTTCGTAGAAAAACCGCAACTCATCCATCCCCCACGCGATAGGTATCCCGTCACGAAGCTCGCCCTCCCAGCAGCCGCCTATTTCGGCTGCTCTGAGGTCAATCTCAACCTCAAAATCATCCAACAGAAATGCCTGCATAATCCTTAGCCTTTCTCTACTAAAGGCCTGAAAACACCTTCGCATGATCCGGGCATAACAGTCGAAACAACATCGACCACATGAAAATCAGCCTTGGACCCCAGCACCTGCCCTATACCACACAGTACATTCTCAACATACTCGTTGGAAAACTTTCCATCCGGTCGGCTTGGCGTCGGTACAATAATTAGCGTAATATCCGAACGCGACACAGCATCCATCAAATCAGTCGTCACCTCAAAGTTAGCCCACGACATGCCTAAAAGCTCAACCAACCCTGTTTCCCTGATAGGGCAGCTTCCTTGCTGCAACTGCCTGACCAAACACTCATTTTTCTCAACCCCAATGACCTTGTGCCCTTTGGACGCAAAATAAGCCGCAGTGCATAATCCCAATTTACCTAAACCCACTACAGATAGTTTCACTCTTCACCCCTAACGTACAAATTGTCTTTCCCTGTTTTTTATACTTACCATCAAATAAACTTATATGTCATACTATCCAGCAAGATTACCTGTTCATAAATCTCATTATGCGACTGATACGTGCATCGGGGGCATTCCGTATCCACTGCAATTGCATCGTGAATCTTCCAATGCCCTTCACTGCCCCACAGCTTTTATATTTCGTTTACATCGATAATGTTCTGCGCAAGTTCCAGTTTCGGGTCTCCGCGCCTGTCACAGCACAATCCAACAACAAAGGAATCTTCGTGCGGATTCTTCCCAACCGGCGGTTCTACAACCGCTGTCATAAAAATTGCGTGGCACTTGCTAAAATAGTTTGCACGCTCAAACTGGTTATTAAACTTATGCGTAACACCATATACACCAAAGCTCTCATCATCCAATTTCATCGCCTCGACTATCTGTTCATTGAAAAGCTTCACTTCATCCCTGCTGAAAGCAATCTCCTTTTCCGTCCCTAACTTATCCCAAGTAGTCCCGGCCGGCCGAAAATGAATATTTTTACAGCCTATTTCCTTGGCCAGCTTTGTGGCTTCGTAAATCTCGCCAATATTGTCCTTATAAAGCAGATACTTGTAACTCACCCCATATGCAGGATGTTTCCATCCCAACTTATTGTTATGCATTCTGGAGTAATCAACCAGAATCGCAATGTTATCAATAATATGGTCAAATACGTTGCTATTAGTGGGCAGGCCTTTTAGTTTATTAAAGGTATCGCTCGTTGCCGCATCAACGGATACGCCGACCCATACTGCTTGAGACAAAGAATCAACAAATCTGTTTATCATAGTACCGTTAGTAACGACGCCCGTCTCAATACCATTTGCATTAACCCTGTCGATAAACTCGCTGATTGCCGGATGTAATAGTGGTTCTCCTCCCCCTGCGATACAAACTGCCTTTACACCTGGTTGCCAACAACTCTGGCCCTGACCCCACTTGGGCATGAAGTCGGCAATTTCAAACAATGCTTTTTTTGATAACGCGTTTTTACGCTTTTCCCTGACAAATTCAGCATTACACCAAACACAATTTAAATTACAAGCATTGGTGGGGTCGATAGTGACAAGAACCGGTGGAGGAATGGCCTTGCCGCGTTTAATCCTCTTCCATCTTTCAATGTGCGACAGAAGCTTATAACTGTTAAATGGATTCCACCGTTTACTCGGGTTCCATTCTCTATGCTGCTCTGCCCTTTGCTGTCTATCGGCCTGTGTTTCAACACCAATTGCAACCGAATCGGCGCAATTATCGGTGACACAAATATCTTTGCCCTGCTGGTCGCATTCAACCGTGCTTACCCCGGACAAATGTGCAACCTGTAACTTTTCGATTTTCTGTTCTGCATTTTTTTTCACAACAGCCCTTTAATTGTCCTCCTCATCTGGTAAATATTTTTCTACGTTCTTAGTCATCCCTTAAAACGATTAACTCATAATCAAATACTACTGTGATAGGTCTGTACGGTCCTTCTGCCTTTACGAATCCGGCTTAGCTCTTCAGCAATACCGGTTTTCCGTTCAGCAAGTATCAGGCACAACTCTTTGTACAATCTCTGTAATTTTTCCCGGTAATTTTTATATTCAGGCAGTTCTAAAATCTCTAAATCAGAAATCCTTTCCACGAGGAATCCGGCTTGTTCAACCAAAGCTTCGACCTCGCCGATATTACCTTGCCGGGCCAGCTCTATTTGCCTTTGTAAAATATTCTGCAGCTTATCCAACAAAAGTTTTTTTTTAATGCTCATTTACCCTGTACTTTCTCTTTGAGCTAATTTATGTTCCACCTCTTCGAGAAGATTGATTGCGTCTTTATTGGAAGGAACTAAAGCTAAAATATCCAAGAGAATTTTTTTGGACTGCTCAAAGCGGTTATCTTTCATATAAAGAGCCGCCAAAGTGAACATGACGGAAATATCGCCCGGGTGTATATCCAGGTATGCTTCAAGATAGTAAGTGACCTGGACAAATGAACCCATCCGGCAGGAGGTTTGAAACAGTCCCAAAAGAGCGGTCAGATTGTCTGTGTCCAGCTCCAGAGACTTTAAGTACATGTCAAAGGCCGATCTGTGGTCGCCATTTTGCTGCGCGACCATTGCCAGACCAGCATATGCCTTAGAGCAATCGGGGTCCAGCCGACAAGCGACCCTAAAAGCTATTCTCGCATCATCCAGAAGATTTTTTTGCAGTGCAATTACTCCCAGCCCCACGTAAGGCCCCGGCTCATCAGGACTCACCGACGCTGCCTTTTCATAACACCGCTGAGCCTCTTCATAATTACCAACAGAGGTATTACAGTCACCGAGTTCTTGTAATACCTCGTAACGCTGGGTCGTATTTTTCTGCTGGTCTGTATTGTTTTGTGTAATATCCATATCAAATCTTTTCCTTAAATACAGGGTCGTTTTGCAACACCTGATTAAATGGGAACTCGAGCATTTGTTCCGCCTTTTCGAGTATTTCGATTGCTGATTTACAATCTTTTCGCCGATTGAGCCTTGCCTCTAACAAGAGGGTATCCACCGTCGGCCGTTGTTGATTGACCTGGTGGACAAGCTGAGCGGCCTGGGTATGAAGGCCGGCCTTGAAAAAAGCCCTCACGGCCTGTGTCCTTATCCACAATTTGTTTTGATAATGTTCGGCAATATATCCAAATGTCTGTGCTGCTTTTAACCAGTTCCCGTCTTTTTCTGCGGCTCTGGCCTGCTCAAGTAACTGGTCATACTGAAACGGAATCTCCTCGGCAAGCACACGCCTTATTATAATGCCGGCAGCTTTTAGAGACTGACAAAGGGGCAGGTGCGGAAAGTTTTTTCGAGCATAATCCAAGTCCTCTCTGTTTAATATAACAGCCCAGAGTTTGTATGTTGAATCCTCCAGTTCAAAGGCCTCTTTGCTCACGGAGCTATTGACCAGAGCATAGAGCGAATCCTCCACCCATAAATTTCTTATTGGAAATGCCGCCGGTACTATGGCAATAACATCACCATCGCATTCGGTCAGAGCCGCGTCTATGCTTTGCTCCTTTGACGCCCGAGACTCCACCGGAACAGTGACCACGTTTGGTATCTCCATATCGAGCTTGCCAAATTCGGACTGCCTCAGCGGCAGATAAACCTGATAGGGATAGAAGGTGTGTCGCCAGATAGAAACAAGGGTATCCTGCACTTGTTCGTTCAGCCCATCCATTGTAAGAATAATGGACATATCCTTAATTTTCGGCCATGGTTTAGGAGGTCTGGTGGTTCGTATCGCCAGAAAATTCTTTACGTATTCATCCTGCTCTTTGTGATACCGAGCTGAAATTCTGTCAGAGTCCCCAACAGGGTGGTAAAATTCTCCAGTGATTTCGTGGACATGGTGGAAATCGGTAAAGAATGACAACCTCCGGGTTAAATCCCAGTCAATCAGGATATTTAGCTTTTCATTAAAGGTGCCGGTTTTTTCGAGTATCTCTCTGGTGTGCATCAAACTTACATGCAGCGTATGGTTGAAACAAAGCGTAAAAAAGCGGTCGAAGTCCCGGCTGATGTCGAGAATCTTGCTTAAAACCTCTCGCTCGCCATCAGGACCAATCCGGCAGTACGTCCTGTGCAAATCACTGTATGCAACCTGACAGTTGCTTCCATCCTCCAAGGCATTTACCAACGTTCCTATATGATGGGGGTAATATAAATCGTCATCATCAAGATAGGCGATGTATTTGCCATTTGCTTGTAACAGGGCCTGGTTCAGTGAGAAGGCCTTGCCTCGATTTTCCGACCTGTCAATAAAAGCAATCCTCGGGTCATTAAATGAGTTGATAATATCGCTTACATCTTCTCCGCCGTCTCTGATTACGAAAATTTCAAGATTACTGTAGTTCTGCCGTACAACACTGGAAAGTGCCGTAGGCAAAACGCTCCGCCGGTTGTAAGTCGGCAATAAGACACTGACCAGCGGTTCGGCCTTTTTTTTGTGGTCTTTTTCCATCATAAAACTGGTAATCCTCTTTTATTGACCAAATATTACACCACAGCATTGCTCTCGAATATCGGAGCGGTTGCATCCAAAGATGATTCGCCATCTATCTGAGCTTCGAATTGGATGAATATCTCGTTTATTCTGCTCAACTGGCTTTTTAGAGAATATTTTTCTTCAACAAATTTGCGATACTTTTGGGGCTCGTATTTATCGGAAAGAATTTGCTCACAGAATTCTTCAGAAATGTTAAACAGGAATTCCGATGGGAAAATATCTTTGGCCCCCGTGAAATTGTGTATAACCGGCTTCAGGCCGCATGCTATACCCTCTAACAATCCAACGGGGTGTCCTTCACAAATGGACGTTGAAACTATATAGTGTTTGTCCTGTAACCAGGAGTTTACGTCTTCCTGCCATCCATCAAAGAACACCACATCATCAAGCCCAAGAGCACAAACCATATGCCTTAAATATTGTTCAAGCGCCTGGTCTTGAAATCTGCCGGCGAAAAACAGGTGGTATCCAGGGTCGATGTAGTGGAGCTTTTGCATGCACTGTAATACAAGGGCGGGATTCTTTACCATCCTCAAATTAGCCAGAAAGGCGATGTTCTTACCCTGCCGGCGGTCAATCAGTTTGAACTTGCCAAGGTCAATCCCATTGGGAACGGCAACCAACGAGGTATAACTTTCAAGGTCCGGAACTTTACCCAGAAGCGTTTGTTTGGTAATGTCGTTTCCGACAGTTATAAGAGTGTCGATATTATTCCAGTTAACCTCTTGCGGCCATTGCTCATAAGCTTCGTAGCGATGCAGCCTAATAATGTTCTTGCAGATTTTCGGCCTTTTCGACGCGGCTACTGCAAGATTAGTGCACCACTCAAACCACGATATATCACTCCACACCATAAGCTCGTATAGTTCATCCTCCGTCTGGCCCTCGAAGACACGTACATTGAAACGCCGTTTTGTAAACTCGATGATTTTGTCAAGAAATGTCATCCCGTCGCCACCACAGAAGAAGGCTATCCTCGGCCTTTTCAAACGAATTACTTCGAGTGCCGGCTTAAGGATTTCCTGTTCAGACCATATCTTCTGGGAGCGGAGCAGCATTTCTATAGCGTTGGCTTTATCGTTTCGATTCAAAAAAATTGTGGCAGCCCTGTTAAGTACATCCGCATTTAATATTCCCAACCGTTGCATATCATCAAAAAGAATTGTTGCCTCTTTTACTTTACCGACAGCCATGTAGGTCTCGGACAGATTCCACAATATCTCAGTTGAATGGGGCCTTAGGTTTCTTGCTTTGGTAAGATGCTCGATGGCTTCATCCGACCGGCCGAGACAATGAAGAACTGCCCCCGCATCATTCAACGCCTGGGCATCTTCAGGTGCTGTTCGAAGGTGTTTTTGTATACAAGCAAGGGCCTCAGTGTGTTTGCCCGCCTCAGCTAATTCCAAACCTATCTCATAATTATTCGAGTTTGTCTCCATTATCATCTGTTTTTACTCCTTGTTTCCGTCACAGCATTTCTTTAATAAGCTCACAGCCAATCGGGCTACGGCGGGCTCGGCCCCGACGAGACGGTCATAGCATAACCATTACATTATTGAGCAAATTCTATACCATCGACTCCAGCCGACATTTATCCGCGATTTTGTAGTTTCCCATATAAAATCTGTATAAATATCAAACATTTGTGCCCCGCCCCTGCAGCAGGGGCGGGGTAACTATCCAATAAAATCCAGAAGTGACAAAGACATAAGCTTGCCAGCCACTGCTAATGACATTTGGTACAGGACCTCGCTGCGGGAAATATCTAAGGCAACTTGGCTAATATCGGCTTGCTGCAGAGTTGTAGCCTCATCTTCTGCGCTAAACTTTATATTACTAAGAGTATCCTTAAGGCTCTCCAGAAACCCGACTTTCGAAGCTGTAGAAACGGATTTTTCCACAAGACGGTCTTCTAACTCACTCAATGTACTTATTGAATTATTTACTAACTGCTCAATCATAGCGTTGGAAAAACCGCTTTCATTTCTCAATATATCCCGAAGGCTAATAAGGGTATTGAATATATCATAAGTCCCCGGCACACAAACCACACTGGTGCCAGTGGTGGTTATATTTGAGCCATCAACATACAAAACTCGTCCGGTTTGAGAATCTGTCACAGCCAGGTTGGAGGTATCTCCCGCCACAGCTACAGTACTGGCCCCCCCATCGATAGAAAGTTCATATTGACCGCTTGATTCATTATAAGTTACCGTCAGCCAGACGTATCCCCGAACGCTTGATGTCGCTACGCCGGCTGCCGCACCCGTATCGCCAAAAAAGATAGGGGTACCACGACTGTCAAGGCGAAAGATGCTATCACCCACAGAATAAATATTGGATTCCATGCCGGGGGCCACTTCTACATGCCGACCATCAAAGTCCCCCTCGTAAGTTACGCTGCTAATTTCTCCATTGCTGCGCTGAGCAACATATGGTGCAGAGCCCGTGTTGCTCCCTCCAAAAAGATATTGGTTCATGTGTCTGGTGTTAGCTAATACAAGCACCTGCTCCAACACATCATTCATTTCTTCAGCAAGCTGGTTTCTCCCTTGATCTGAATAGGTACTGCTGACAATTTGTGTCAGATGTACTTTTTCTTTAGAAATAGCTGATGTAATCTCCTCAATAATGTTGTATGAAATCTCCAGTGTGCTACTGACTTGTAGCATATTGTCCACATAATTCTCCAGCAGTCTCTTCTCAGAGTTTAATCCTAAAACTCGATAGGCTGCAGAGGGGTCGTCAGAAGCCCGATTTATCCGTGAGCCGGTAGATACTTGCTCCTGAAGTCGAGCCATCATTTCAGCTTGCAGGTTCAAGGCAAAACCGACATTACTGTAAATGTTTAACAGCGTTCCACCCATTTTAAACCTTTGATATAAACTCAGATAATTATATTAGCTGTATAATGGTGTCATTCGATTCTTTAACCGTATTCACATACCTCGCCATTGCCTGAAACATCTGCTCGAACACCAACAGCTGGGTCGCTTCTTCATTGATGTCAACACCACTTATATCGTTTTGTTGATTCGTGAGGCTTAGCATCATAACCTCAATGTTGTCCTGACGCATCTGCCTGACTGAGAGTTGTTGACCAATGCTGGTAACCAATCGGCGATAAAAATCTCCACAAGTCGAAGAGTCCAGAGTGCTCACAGCCGTTTCTTTTACATCCGCCATCCGCATAACGTTGGTGTTGTCGGTCGTATCTGCACCCAGGCACGTCGCTATCCTCGCAGGTGTAGTAACTATATCCGAACAAACTGATATATCATTGGCACTGGTGCCGGAAAAAAAACAGTTCAGTCCAGTTGCTGACAACAACCCGGAAGTATCTGAATCGGCAAAAACATCTACTTCGAAATAATCGTCAATAGCCAAATCACCCATACCAAGAGATACCCAGATACCGGTATTACCAACCTTAATCCTATCACCAGATGCATAGTCCAAACCAATATTGAGAGTAGCAATCGTATCTCCCACACCGTCAGTTACCAGGAGACTGATATCGCCATTTCCAATATCGTTGTCCGCAGTACCAGTGACCGTGAACGTTAAAGTGTCGTTTGAGCTGCCCGTGTAAATACCTGATACACTTACCGTCGGGTCTGACGACCCGCTAAAACTAATATCAGCAGCTTCAGGTTCCGGCAGTACTGCAGGCAAAAAATCAAATTTATAGTCCGTGTTGGCTGTGATAGTCAGCTGATTCGAAGAATTCACGGAAGCAGTAAGTGGTGAGCCCGAAATTGCATTAATTTTCGCAGCTACCGTGGTTAGAGAATCTCCCCCTGCATCGGCGTCAATAGTGATTTGTTCTCTGGTTATCGCTCCGGTGCTGGTGTTGGTAATTCTTATATATAGCTCACCATCGGTTACAGCAGGAACAAAATCCGCCAAATCTTCACTTGTCATCGTCCAGCCGGTCAACTCGGTAAAAGAACCCGCCGAACCCAATCCCTGAACATGGAGTTGATTTATCTGATTGACTATCGCCCCTGCCAAAGAGTCCAGCTTATCACGAATATCAAGAACTATCTCATTTTCCAACGACAGCAATGCCCCAAGCTTCCCGCCTTGAACATCGGTTGAATAATTAGATGCACCAACAATTGAAAGACCTAAACTGGTATTTTCATCCGTACCCACCTCCAGTTCGACAACAGAATCGTTCGCCACCACCTGTATTCCCGCGACGATTACATCAACTACGCCAAATTCTCTGTTTTGAGTTTGGAGGCCAACCAGCTCAGACAATTTCGATATGCAGCGGTCTCTTTGGTCTCGCAGGCTGTTGGCCTGTCCCCCACCTATCTCCACTCTTTGTATGTTTTCGTTGAGTTCAGCGATTTGGTTTGTAAGCACATTGACAGACTCAATAGTGTTTTCAGCATCTAATCTAATTTGTGTCTCTAAATTGCCCAGAAATTCTCCTAATGTCCTAAACTGACTGGTCATTGCCTGCGCATCACTCACAGCCTGATTTTGCCAAATGATTTCAGCGGGATAAACGCTTAGGTCCTGCAACGCACTGAAAAACTTATCCATTGCCGCATTCAGACCCTTATCTTCTGCTGAAAGCTCTCCAAATACATTCTCAATTGTCTGCAGGCTGGTAAGTTCCTGTGAAACCTGTCCCAATGAGGACTGCTGTCGGAGTATCTCCCGCCCTAAGAGAGCATCAATTATTCTGGTAACACTGGCGATGTCAACACCTCCTCCAAGCAAAATCGAACCTTCCTGCGATGAGTAAGCAGGACTTAGTTCTATTTTCTGACGGTGGTAACCTTCCGTAGCCGCATTGGCAATATTGTTGCCAATTATGTCAATGGCTTTTTGAGCTGCATCGAGGCCGCTTATGCCTATGGAGTAATTCGACATTTCTTAAATCCGTTTAAAACCGCAAATTTACAAATCCACTATCAGCCTGACGTTTGGTAAACCCATTGGAATCGTATGTGATTGTGTCTGTCTTGCAGAGCTCGAAAATACTCTTTAAAAGCACATTGTTAAATCTGACACAATCTGATAAAAGCAGCGACGTGCTTAGATGTTCCTTCTTAAGCTGGTCTGTCAACAATCTTAGCATCGCCTTTTTCTCGGCTACTTGAGCTTTCTTCTCTCCAGTCAGTTCAGCTTCGAGCATCGACAAAGTCATTTGCTCAAGACCGCAGCCAAAAGCTGTTGCTAATTCTCTTCGTACCGACTGCCGTTTTAATTCATTGTATTTGTAACTGTCTGACTCAGTTTGGATGCTCTCAAGCAGTTTGCCCAAAGTCGTATTATCATGCTTGACAACCAGGCTGCGCAGTTCGTTCAACCTTGACAGACTTTCCTGTATGTGCTGGATATCTCCGTCAAGAACAGCTAACAACTCCTCAACCCCGTTAGAGATTTTTTCTTGAAAACCTGAGTCTTCTAATCGTGGGTCTCTAACGGGGTCAACTCTGTCTTCTATTTCAATCGCCGTTGTTTTCATTTACTCTCTTCTAATAACTCTGCCACTGCACTTTTTTTGTCTGAGTCGGTCATAAGCTGATATACATCCTTCCACAGACCAAAGCCGCCGTTGTCAGCAATATCACGAGCCAGGTATAACCAAAATATTCCCTGAACTTGCCTGGAAGCTTCATCTTTTTCCAGGCCCCAATCACCGATAGTATTTTTCATTTCTTCCAACAGCTTATATATAAATACTGATTCAAAATCTTTGGCAGACTGCTCCTTTTTCCCTTCCCGGACAGCGTCGAATTTATTTAAATGCCCCATCTGTACCGTCGGTGGTACGATTTCAGTTAATATCGATTGGGCGCTGTCCATAAAATCGGCCTTACATTATTTCCAGCCTGGCCTGAAGGGCCCCGGCTTTTTTCAAGGCATTGAATATTGCTATAAGGTCTCGCGGTGTCGCTCCTATGGCATTGAGTGCCTTAGCTAACTCTGAAACAGTTACTACTTTTAGCACTGGAACCAGATAACCATCTTTCTCTTCAATTCCCATCTCGGTTTCCGGCACTGTTACTGTTTGGCCTGCATCTGAGAAAGGTGCGGTCGGCTGAGAAACTCTTGCAGTTTCTCTGATTTTTACGACCAGGCTGCCCTGGGAAATCGCCACTGTAGATATACCGACATTCTCTCCAACTACAATGGTGCCTGTGCGTTCGTTAATAACCACCACCGCAGGGACATCAACAGTTACTTCGAGTTGTGTAATATCTACGATAAAACCTACGATACCTGTCTGGTTAATTTGATTAGGAACTTTAACATTGATAGTGCCGGCATCAACAACTACCGCACTATTCGGATGATTTTGGTTTATGGCCTTGCTGATACGCTCAGCGGTTGAAAAATCGTTGTTTCTGAGATTAAGCGTCACAAATCTCTGACCAGCAGCATATTCAACAAAAGTGGCAAGTTCTGATTTTTCAACAATGGCCCCATCGGGTATTCGACCAACCGTCTGATGGTTCTTCGTAATGGAGGCCTGATTACCTGATGCGGACCATCCACCAATGAAAACTCCGCCGTGGGCCACTGCATAAATCTGTCCATCAAGCCCTTTTAGCGGTGTAGACAGGAGCATTCCACCCTGGAGGCTTTTGGCATCTCCTATGGAAGAAACGTCAACATCAATACGCGAACCCTCCCGAGCAAAAGGGCCTAACTCCGCAGTTACCATAACGATGGCGATATTGCCGCCGGTCAAGTCATCAGGAGAAAGTACCAACCCTGAATCTCTCAGGATATTCGTCAGCATTTGTTGCGACGGCAAAGTGCTGTCACCGGTGCCGGCCAATCCTATAACCAGTCCGATGCCGCTAAGTGGGTTGCTCCGAACACCCTGAATACCCACAATATCCTTTATCCGCTCACATTGTCCCACTTCAACTGTGCTCAGCAGGACTAAAAATATAATTACTAAACGAAATTTCATACCATTACACTCTCAAAAATAATTGCTTATTGCTTCCAATACGGCTAACTCTAAAACGGCCAAATAATATCAAATACTTTCCCCAGCCACCCTGGCCTGTTATAAGGTTCTGAAACACCTCCAAGCTTCGTGACAATACAGAAGTTTGCGACCTGCTCACTTTTTACTGTATTATCAAATGCAATATCACTTGGCCTGACTATGCCGCTCACTTCAATGATTTGTCTGTCACCGGCAATATTACGGCTGCGGCTTCCTATAACAACAAGATTGCCGTTCGGCAGGATATCCTCAACGACCACGGTGACACAATCGACGAAGCTGCGTTCATCTTTGTAATCGGCTTTACCTTTTAACTCGTTACTGGATTCGGCGGACATGGTAAAGCCGGGTATTCTCGGCAAAATATTATGGTTCGGCGTTGTAATCCCCAACTCCCCATCAAAGGCGGTTGAACGGCTGGTCTCCTTTTTCATGTCTCTTGTTGCCTTGTTATCCACCTTGCTGGCTTCGGAGATTTCGACGGTCAGAATATCACCTATCTGGCGTGCCACATCGTCGGCATACAACTGCCTCATATTCGCGCCACGCCTGGCCCAGATAGAGCTTGCTTGTAAACGCCCGGCTGAGCAAAGTAAAAAAAGTGTTAGAGCCAATATTGAAATTATTTTATTACTCATTGTCTGTCCTTCTTTAAAAAACAGGTTCCACTGTTCCATCTTCATTAACTTTAGCCATAATTATTCGCTGTGAGTCCACATTCCGCACTCTTACACATTCACCAACTCTACCATCCTGGACGGCCTTGCCGTTAGCCGTAACAAGAAGCCCCAACGTATCAATTTTAATGACAACATTCTGGTTGCGTTTAAGCACAACCGGCGGCTCAGGATACCCTACCATCTCCGAGCGAATCACAGTATTAGAGCGCAACCGACGCTTCGTAATAAGGCCGTAAGGAACTGTCCAATTATCAGGCTCTATATAGTTCGATGTAGTCTCCTCCACCTTCACGTTCTCAGTGTTAATAACTGCACCTCGTGGAATATCAACTACCGTTACAGCTCTGCGGCTGGTGTATTTCAAACGGAAGATTACTTCACACATCCCTACTTCTTCATCACCGGAAAAAACAGCTACCCGAACTTTAACCAGGTTTTTGTCACCGCCTTTGCCAAAGCAAGGCGCCAAATTGATATCCTGACTTAGCCCAGGCAGGACCAAATCTTCAGGTGTACCTACCAGGCTAAATCCGCAAACCGAATCATCAGGCGGATTTTTTTTCACAAAACTCAAAGCCGTCTCAACAAATCTGCTCCCTTTGATAACCTGATGCTCTCGCATAACCGCTACCCTTTCAGCACCGGTTAATATGACTTTTGATAAAGGGATTCCATTGCAGGCCAATCTGCTAAGTACTGCGTGCCTGTCAAGTGTGATTTTCTGGCCCGGTAATGAAATTCGCCCTAAGGTAATCTTGCCCGCCTTAGCTGCTAAAGATTCTTCACCCCGGACAATACCCACCTGGCCAAGTTCTGGAGTATCACTGTTGATTGTAACCTCTCTCGGCAAGTAAATCTGTAGAACAGAATCTTTCCCCTCGGACGCCTGTCCCGTTAGGGATGGCCAAGTCCATAAACAGGTAATTACAATAATGCCCATTGTCTTAATATTCATAGTGGCCTCTTATTTTAGAATCTTGCCATTTGGATTGCCTGTCTCAGCATCTCGTCAGCAGCTCTTATTGCACGAGAGTTCACTTCGTACGCTCGCTGTGCAGTTATGAGATTTACAAGTTCGGTTATCATTTGAACATTGGATTTTTCCAAAAACCCCGCCTGTATAGCCCCAAAGCCGCTTTCCCCCGGTGTGCCTGTTGTGGGCGTACCGCTTGCTTCGGTCTGTGCATAAAGATTATCTCCCTCGCTGGAGAGACCCGACGGGTTAGGAAAGCGAGCCAATTGAATAGTACCTACAACCGATTGAGTCCCCGTAGACGTGGTAACATTGACACCTCCATCTTTTTCAATATCGACGGATACAGCATCCACTGGGACACTAATGGCAGGCTCTACGTTGTAACCGCCCAGAGTAACTATTTGACCATTAGCGTTTACTTGTAAAGCACCATCCCGGGTATATTTTATGCTGCCATCCGGCATGCTAACCTGAATAAAGCCGTCCCCATTGATTGCTATATCCAGTTTTCGTCCGGTACTGTCAAGCTCGCCGGGACTAAAAACTTTTACTGTAGATGCAGCCCTGACACCACTACCTATTTCCAGACCTACCGGAGATTTTATACCGGAGGATACTTCTGTGCCGGCTTCTCTGACCATCGTATAAACCAGGTCCTGGAAATCAAGTCGGCCACGCTTAAAACCAGTCGTATTGATGTTGGCGATGTTATTGGCTGTTACGTTGACCATCTTTTGCTGGGCATCCATACCCGTAGCTGAAGTAGAAAAAGCTCTAAACATAATTCATTTCTCCCGTGAATTTGGGCTTATAAAATACAAATCCAACCATCAATCCTTCGACTTCGCTCCACCGCTTCTGCTTTCGCAGAAAGCTGCGGGGGTCGAACCATTTCCTAACCCATAGCTACATCAATAATACTTTTAGAGATATCATTTTGGGCTGAAACGAACTTCACATTTGCTTCGTAGAGCCTGGAAACCATCATCATATCCACCAGCTCCTCGACCATTTGAACGTTGGAGGACTCCTGAAATCCCTGTTTTACAATCAGATTCTCAGGCGGCTCCGCCGTTATACCCTCTGGCGCTTGGAAGCAGCTTGCACCCACTGCAACAAGTTCACTCTCTCCGTCTTTGAAATCCACAAGCTTGAATTTTCCTATAGATGTACCATCAACACTAATATTGCCATCGCTTGAAACACTGAGCTGCGAAATTCCTGCGTTGGGTGGTATAGAGATTGGCCCAGCTTCGCCTGCAACAATCCTTCCATCTGAATCTACTATTTGGCCGTTCTGGTTCAGATGGAAAATTCCATTGCGTGTATAAAGCGGCCCCTGCGGCGTCTCTACCATAAAGAAACCTTTACCACACAGTGCAAAATCCAGTGACCGACCAGTCCGAACCATCTCGCCCTCTGAGAAATCAAACGTTGTGTTCAAACTAACCTCACCGGACGCTGCTGCTGTCGGCTCCTGGTCCATTAAAGATTTTGCAAATGCGTTACATCGGCGTTTGTATCCAACTGTGCTTACGTTGGCCAGATTGTGAACAATAATATTAAATTCACGTGTTAACTCATCAACTCCTGAGCTAATTTGTGCCACAAGCTCGTTCATTTATACCCCTGTTCTATCGTACCATTTTCTTGTGCAGCGCTCCGTCGCCATAGCTATGGAGCGTCGGCGACTATTAGCTGGCCATTATGTTCCTGCTCGTTTGTCGTAGCAGAAGCATTTTCAACTCCGGCACTCACCTTTACCAAAGCTGCGTTGGTAACACGGACCAACTCATCGATATCCGAATCAATCAGGCCTGTTAATTCAACTGCAATTGACATGCCGTCCGGTATGGACCTGGTGTGTCTGACTACACCAACATCCTCTATTACTTTTACTGTGCTGACATTAGCGGTGGTTGAGTCCCCGCCCTGCTCATCATCCAAATTGAATTCTACCAGAACTCTTTCGCCTGTCTCTACTCCCGTTAATGGGGCTTCTATACGCAAACCGGAACCAGCCAATTCAGTAACAATCGCAGGGACAAATTCGGGCGGTTCCCACCCCTGCTCGAAACTTTTGGCAAATGGGAAGCGAGCGATAAAGGCCTGCTTTCTTACAGGAACGCGTAAGAAACGACGGCGGTTAATGAACCTAACGTTATCGCTGTGACTCAAAACCAATATGTCACCGTCATAGCTGACCACAGAAGTGTCAAACTCCCAAACCGATGAGCCAAAATAGTAACGAATACACCAGGACTCACCGAAAGTAATCTTAACCGGCTTATCCAATCTAACCTCCATCTCAGTATCACCGTTTCTTACAATGGTCGATTCAATTTCTCTGCCGCCCCGTGCCTTTCGACGTGTCATATGGACTTTTTTACCTACAGGAATTTGCCTGCTGCTCAATTTCCCCAACGTCTTAGATGCTCCTGCTGATACAGCAGTCGGTTTCTTAAATCCGAGCTTTTCACGCAGGTGGGATATATCTGTTCTCGACTGGCTACTTTCTTCGCTTGCCCGCTGGCCTGCAAGGCTTTCTTCCAACTTGGCAGCTCCATTGTCAAAAGCAGAGGCCAAAGTAAAAATCGATTCATTGCTTTTTAACCCTGCTTTATTTGCTATATCAAGGAGAACTTGACGCTCGTGTGCGCTCAGCCCTTTTTCGTTGGCATACTCGACAAACAACCGGCCGACAGCTTTTCGTTCCTGCCTGACCCGCTTTAAACTAACTACTACAAGCAAGACTGCTAAAATTACTATAGCAACCACAGTGATTAGAATGAACCAGCGCTCAGTCATAATGCTATTAAAATTGCGTGCGGCCTCCCAGCGCTGCACAGGTGTCAAAGCTAAAAAAGCTCCGACTGAACTGAAGTGCCTAAAATGAACTAAAGTGAAAAAATAATCCATAACTTTACTTAGTGCCTAAAGTACCTAAAGTGAACTAAAGTGAAAAAATAATCCATAACTTTAGGCACTTTACACTTTAGGCACTTTCTCTTTATCTGATAAGGTTGGTTAGCTCTCTGAGTATATCATTGGCAACTCTGATGGTCCTGGCATTGGCCTGAAAACCATTCTGAGCTTGAATCATGGCAATAAACTCGCTTGCCACGTCTGTGTTGGATTTCTCCAGCGCCCCACCGTGAATATAGCCGGCACCACTGGATAGACCCTTTGTTGCTACTGCAATGCCTGAGTTAGCCGAAGGAACGAAAAATCCGTTCCCGACGCTTTCCAGACCACTTGCATTTTGAAACAGCGCTATCTGTACGGCGGCAAGGTTTTTCTTGACACCATTAGAAAACGCCCCGATAAGTACACCTTCATTATTAACTGACACATTCGAAAGCGTACCTGATTCATAGCCGTTCTGTTCCCTTATCACTGCGGTAGAAGTTCCTGCTCTTCCCGTTGCAAACTGCGTCAGACCATTGAATTGATTTATGGTACCAAGGTTTACACCGACGGTCTGGGGATTCGCAGTGTCATGTGGAAACGTTATTACGAATTGGGCAGTATCGCCAATCGTAGCATTTAATCCCTTGTAAGAACCGTCAGTGGAGCTAAACTGTATACCTTCGATACGCCTGTTACCCGAGGTCAGCTCGTAGACATTGCCACTGACCGAAGTTATCACCATATCCCAGAGGTTGGTATCATCTGTTCTGACAAGAGCCGCTGCCAGAACGTGTGAGCCGCCCTGCGAATCGTAAATTGTAACATTGACCTCTTGAACCTCTTCACCTCCAACGGTGCTTACTTCGAAATACGATGGCATTTCAAGCTCTGTATCGTCGCATGACAGATTCACTTCCAGCTCGCTGTACCCACTACTTGCGCCGGTCAAAACAATTCGTCCCTCGGACAAACTTGCTGTTGCTTCACCGCTAAAAGCCGTGTCCAGTGCGTCGATAACATTCTGAAAAGTAGTGCTTTCATCTACCGCAAGAGTTCCACTGACTGGTGTACCATTTTTTGCATGGCCGGTTATGGTAATATCCCCCGACAATGTCCCTCCACTGGTAAATTGGTCGACCGCGTCAAGCTCCGTAGTTAATGATGGTGAAGTGCCCCCTACGGTATAAGCCAAACCCGACTGTAATACCTGCGTCTGAGTTGTCGTTAGCATCGCGTCGGGGCTCAGGTTTCCCTGCACTCTCATCGACGATGTTGCGCTTGCCGGCAGCGTTGCATCGTATGGAACATGGATGCTGCTGTCCCCGCTGGTCTGAAAACCATCCACTTCACCTTCGGTACCGAACCGCTGAACCAGATAGCCTGTGGCCGGGTTAACCAGACGTGAGTTCGCATCAACTGCGAGCCCACCTGCCCGAGTATATACCAGCTGCGAGCCGTCACTTAATACAAAATATCCTTCTCCTTCTATTGCCAGGTCCAGAGGATTGCCGGTATTTACAATATTTCCCTGTGCCATATTCGGCGTCATGCCGGCTATTCCAACACCGCTGCCCATCTGCTGAGGGTTAGTGCCGCCGACTGTATTTGTCGGCTGAGACGCTCTCTTAATTGTCTCGCTGAGCAATTCCGAAAAAGTTATTCGCTGGGACTTAAAAGCTGTAGTGTTGGTATTGGCCAGGTTATTGCCCGCCACATCAAGCATTTTCTGGTGGGCCTGCATTCCTGTAACCCCTGCTGATAGTGCAAAGCTCATTTTTATTTCTCCTTGATATTTTTAGAATATTAATTCTATTTTAGTTCTCTATTAGTATTACAGCACCCAAGTTAAGGGTATATTCGTTAACCTCTTGTCCTTCACCAACCGTTACTCCCAGAAGGCTTTTACCCGTCTCAGGGTCATTAAAAACCGAATCAACGGTGCCCACTTTCGTTTCTAATCCACCGCTTGTTTCGTCTTCTGCATAGAATGTAACATTCTTGCCCAACAGTGAATTGGCATAGCTACGCTCAGCAGTCTCAAGCACCTGTGCAAAACTTGATTTCATCGATTCTAATTGCTCCAACTCTGAGAACTGTGCTAATTGAGAAGCCATTTCGTTATTGTCCAGCGGTTCCAGCGGATTCTGGTTTTGTAACTGTGCTATCAGAAGTTTCATATAATCCATTTGGATACTGCTTGATGATGTTATTGCTGATGTACTCATAAGTTTTTTACCTTTTCAAAAAGCCTCACATAAAATAATACTGCCTAAAACAGACAACCCAAATAGGAGCAATTGCCATGCCACATTGAGAACGACAATCTTAATATTACAGGTAACATATTGTTGCAACGCAGGTTATGAAGGGATAAATTTCAATAAATGCCTATATAAGCTTCGCCATAAAGCCATCCCAGAGGATAAATCTTCCTATGCCCGGAAGATTCTACCGGCGTTACTACTGCTCTATTACTCGCGATTTGAGGGGGTGTCACGCTGGGTCCCCTTGTTTTCCTGCATAAGCAAAGGCAGGGGTTACGCCCAAAGTGACATTAAGAATTCGACCTGTCACAAAGTACCACGGTCTTGCTATACAGAAATGCCAAAGATTTCTTTGTCTTGCATTTACCAACACAGTGACATTAAAACTACACTTGAACAAAGCCAAACAACGTCTCATAAAAACAATACGTCCCATAAAAAACAACCTGCCCTGATAGTACGCTTTTGTTACGCTAAAAAGTCCTATAAAGTTACAACAAAATAATAACCCATCTTTGACTAATACATTGGTGACATTATTGGCCAGTCCCATAAAAAGCTAAAGTTGTTGTAACTTTATGACGATTTATTAGACATCAACACATGAGATAACATCATGGGGGACAAAGCTCATTATTTAGACATTATTATAATGTTAAATAACATCGTGGGGGATAAAGCTCGTGATTCCAAAATAAGAGATGACTTTACATAGAGTTGTTGCGGTAAGCAAGAACACAGAAGTCCATCAATTGGCCCGGCAGGTCGGCCAGGAAGTATTTGTGGCTGACGACCTCACCGAGGCATTGGACATTATTAAGACAGTCAACCCTGATTTAATCCTTTTTGACCATCGATTCAGCCCAATCTGCATTAAGAAATTTCTCAGAACAACCAATAAAAATTCAGATGTTAACATCATAGTAGTTGGCAGCGATGAAAACAACATTCACCCTCCCGCAGAGTATACGGATATCGGAGCCTGTTATTATGTACCGGGTAAAAAAGATAATTATAGGCTGCAGAAAATTGTAAACCAAATAAAAAGTAATCTTAAGAGTTACACCTTGAAGGAAGAAATAGGTGATTTCTTTGCCGATGACCTTGCTTCTTTGGTCTCGATGGTTGGCCAAAGTAAAGCAACGAAGAATACTCTTAAAATGATTAAACTTGTCGCTGCCAGCCAATGCAATCCGATTCTAATAGTCGGAGAAACAGGCACAGGCAAAGAGCTGGCGGCCAAGGCAATACATACCCTCAGGCATCCAAATGAGCAGTTTGTAGCTGTAAATTGTGCAGCTTTAACCGCAAATCTACTGGAAAGCGAGCTTTTCGGCTATGTAAAGGGCTCTTTTACCGGTGCCGACCGCGAAAAAACAGGGCTTTTAGAATTAGCAGCATCTGGAACAATATTTCTTGATGAAATAAGCGAGATGCCGTTGGATTTGCAAAGCAAGCTGCTGCGAGTCCTTCAGGAAAAAACCTTCAGAAAGGTGGGAGGCATAAAAGAAATTAGATGTAAAGCCACAATAATTGCCTCCAGCAATCACAACCTTGCCAATGAAGTTCGGGCCAAACGTTTTCGGCAGGACCTTTACTATCGTCTGGATATCTGCCCTGTTATTATCGCCCCTCTCAAATCGCATGGTCGAAGAGAAGACATCCAACTGCTGGCTGAATATTTCCTCAGGATATCAACTATATGTCCCGAAAAGGCAAATAAAATAACCTCGATAACTAAATTAGCTATGAATACCTTGCAGGAGCACGATTGGCCCGGCAATGTCCGCGAACTGTGCAATGTTATTGAAAGGGCAATACTGTTGGAAACCACCGGCAAAATTGGCTTAAGCAGTATTGTGATTACCCCTGCTGAATCTGATGTGCTTTACTATAATGCAAGTGCCGATAAAATAATGGATTTTTCGCTCGCAAAAGCTGAATGTGAGCTTATTGCTCGGGCTTTGCGAGAGACAAACTGGCAAAAGACAAAAGCAGCCGAGCTTCTTGGTATAAGCAGGGCAACCCTTTATGCCAAGGTAAAACAGCATCATATCGCAAACGGTTCTTCCAGAGCCGAATTGATGGGAGAAGTCCCGGCTGAATTCTCAATTCCACTCCCCGCCGAACCAATGGTGATTTCATAACTCCTTGCGCGACAAGTGCAAAGCAACAAATATGATATAAAACACCCGTTTCTGTCTTCGCCTGCCCCTGCGTCTCCCGACGCAAGTCGGGGCAGCGGGACAGAAGACACGGGTGTCGGAAAATTTGTCGGCACGCATAAAATCCAAACACATCTTTTCTACTCAAAAAGACCGCCTTTAAAACTAAAAGGGTGATTTTGCAGCAAAAAACCTAAAAGTACCCCTATCAAATCCTATTTAGCCAAATTTGGCACAATTATTGCTTTCAGAAAAGATAAGGTTTAGTAGTGCGCTCTGAACTAGGCTGATAGATGTTGCATCTCGTGCTACGTAACGAGCTACTTCGCAGAGTAGCATCAGAATAATAATTTAAGGCTATGACAGCAGAAAATCAAGAAAACGATATTGGGCATTTGGGCCATACCTGGGGAGAAAAGCTCAAAAAAATCCGCTCCAAAGCAAAAGAAAGTCAAGAAAACGACCCAGAGCATTCCAGCGAAGCGCCGGAATTGGAGAACGCAACAGAGGCACCCTCAGATAATGAATTATCCCCGGCTCAGGCTGACGAGGGACACTTGGAACAACAAGCTCCTACTGCCCTGGAAGATGCCAAGACCGCCGATACCCCGCAATCTTTTGATGTGAGCCGAGCACCAACTGCTCCAATCAGACATAAGCGGTTTTCATCCGTCCAGAAGATACTTGTTGTCAGCATTGCAGCAACTACGGCAATGTTGCTATATACGCTGTTAAAATCTCCGTCAGTACCTGTTGCCGACCAACAGCCTGCACCTGCCACCCAACAAACATCTCAATCTCAACCACTCCCCACAGCTTCTTGCTTGCCTCTGCGACTCTCGTCGCAAGACGAGGCAGCAGGCGAAGCAAGAGCGAGGGCCGAATCTATCAGCGTCCCGTCAGAAACAGCTCGAAAATTCATACCTGACTCAACTCAATCATTGTCTCTGCAAGATGCTCGAAGCTTATATCTCAACGGAGATTATAAAAAAGCTTTGCTTCTTTATGAAAAGTTACACCAAAGACTTTTAGAAAAGCCTCAAGAAAATTTAATGAAAGATTTCCTTCAGCTAAGAATAGCAATGTGTATGGAAAGAACAGCTAACCAGGAGCAGGCTTGTCTTCTATTCAGAAGAGTTTCTAACAGTCGCAGCCCTATTGTAAGGGTGCTTGCCAACTACCACAGAAGCTTACTTGAAATGCAAAAAAAACAATACCTAAATGTGCGAAACAAAGCGTACCAGGCTATTGCCTTAATTGATGCAGTTAACCTTGACGAAGATTGGAGTCTGTCGCTAAAACGCGATTGTTACTTTCTGGCTGCTGAGGCAATAACAAGAAAAGTTCTATCTCTTTGTGATGCTGATAAGGACCTTCCTGAAGATTTGTGGCGGTTACTCAATACAGTAAAAGACCCTTTCGCCAAGCTAAGTGAAACACAACTGCGAACCCTCCTGGATTCCGGCTCGGAGCAGCTAAGCAATGCCCTGCTCAGCCCACAAATCCAACGGTTCGACTACCAGAGCGGCACACATCGATACATAGTCACCTGCTATGGTGCATCGGTGGAAGATTTGCTGGCCAGATTCGCCGCTAATGCAGGTCTTGATGTCCATTGGGTTCTGGAGCCAAATGAAATTGGAATGCGCAAACGAGCGATAAACTTACACCTGTCGGCGGTAACTGCACAGCAGTTCGTAACAGCAGCATCCGGCTGCGCCGGTTTGTTGGCACAACTGGATGAAAAAGGGGTTGTGCATGTTTTCAATCCGGACGAATACCCTTATGTTTCAAAGCAAATATCTTTACTTAGTAACGAAGCCGTTTCACTTTGGCAAAAATTTTTGCTTGGATTTCCAGAAGACCCCCGCCTTGTAAATGCTCACTTTGCCCTGGGGCTTCTGCAAAGCCAGCAAGGCCATGTTGCTGAGTCAATAGCAGAATACAAACTTGTAACGAATCGCTTCTCAGGCTCACCTTTGGCGCCGTTCGCTTTGTTAAACTCAAGTAAGCTGAAAGCCGGCCTGCGCGACTATCCCGGTGCTCGCCAGGACTTGAAACAGCTCGTTGAGCAATATCCAGATACAGAAGTTGCCGAGAAAGCTTATCTGCATCTTGCTGATATCACCGCCAAGACGGACCTTACGACCGAAGCCGCACGACTTTATCGCAAAGTTTATAATCTCAGCCTCACTCCGGAATCCGAAAGTGCCGCCGCCATGGGAGCAGGCAAATGTTTCTATCAGATAAAAGATTATGAATCCGCAGCAAAATGGTTAACTCGATATATCAAACTTATCAAAGACCGAAAAAATAAAAACTTGTATTCAGCCTACTTTATTTTAGGAAAAACCTATTTAGCTTTAGAAAATGCCGAAGCTGCCTCCGCTGCTTTTCAATACGCACTGCAAGGCGGCTCATCACAGCTTACCAGAGAAGAATACGTAGAAACCATATCGGCCCTAGTTGAAGTATATATTCAGCAAGGCAATTTTATTAAGGCCCTTAATATATTAGAAGGCATCAACTCAGCTATTCTATCACAGCAAGAATCTATTGCGATATTACTGTTCAAAAGCAGGGTTCTTACCGCGATGGGGCTGGTTGATAAAGCTATTGCGATGCTTGGCGACAGAGCTGAATATATTTTTGACCCGCAACTAAAGACCAAAGTATCTCTTGAGCTGGCTGATTGCCATATTAAAAAAGGAAATTTCGAGCTTGCCCGTGGAAAATTGGCTGAAATTCTTGTCGTTATCGAGCCAGGACCTTTGGGCCACGAGACTACCCTCAAACTGGCTGATGTTTGTTTGAAACTCGGCCAGGATTCTCAGGCTGCATCCGTATGTCTGCAGCTCCTGGATTCGGAACCTCCGGAACAAATTAAGCAAAAGGCATTAAGCCTGCTGGCAACGGCTTATAACCGGCAAAAAGATTATGACAGAGCAGCATTAGCTCTCTTGGGGCAGTGGAATCGCCTATGAATAATTGGACCTCTAAAAGCGGTTGCGGTTGTGTTACTCGTTTCGTCGAACGTCTTACGTTGTACGCAACCGATACGAGCCTCGCAACCGCTAAACGAGTTTTGTTTTTTTCGCTTTGTGTTTTCTGCTTCCTGACATCTTTCTGTTATGCGGAAACTTCATCGGAACAACCCCTGTTCCTGCTTTCGCAAGAAAGCACGGGGGCTCAGGATAACAGTCCAACTAACCAGCTTAGTCAGCAATTATGGCAGGCCAGGATTGCTAATCCTAAAGACAAAAACAGCAACGAAAGCAAGAGCGAGCTTTACCAGATAATCGAAAAAATCCGCTCCGTTAAATTTGAACCGCAGGACAAACCATCTGAACCTCTCATTATCGCTGAGCCAACTCAAAAAACTGAACCTGATGATGCTTCGTCTGACGCAGCGGTGCCAAGGAAGACTGAACACAAAAAAGTCGAAGCTGAACCAAAGAAGCTTCCTGGCAGCAAAGATGAAAGTCAGCTGCCGTACAAACCGGTAACGGATGAAACCCTACAAATGTTAAAGGAGCTACCGCAGCATTCTGAACAACTTAAAAACCCTGTTGAATTGGCTGATATCCTGTTTCGCAGCGGCCATCTGAAAGAAGCGGCAAAGTGTTACCAGGAAGCTCTTAATCGTATAAATGTGGACAAGGATGACCGGCATAAAGACAGGGCCTGGGTTTTATTTCAAATAGGCAACTGCCTGCGAAACGATGACCCGCCAGCGGCAATTGAAATGTACAAACGGCTAATCGCTGAATATCCCGATTTGCTATGGGCAGATTTGGCAAAAACCCTGAGCAATTTAATCAATTGGTACCAGCAAGATAAACCTTTGGATTTGATTTCTGAAAACCGGTCTTAATTTTGCAAGTGGAAATGGAGTATCTTAAAAGTGAGCAAAGCTGAGATAAATGCTGCCGCGGTGGACCAAACGAAAAAAAACGCCCCCGCCGTTTTGCCTGCCCCTCTGCTTCGTGCGAAGCAAACCGAGGGGCTTCGCAAAAACGAAGCTGCGGGGGCGAACCCGCAAAGTGTGAACCCTGGCGCAAATGTATTGATAGTTGATAACGACCAGCAATCCGTTCGCTTCCTACTTGAGATTTTAGCCCGCAAAGGTATTCGCGGGACCATTGCTGATAATAAAAAAACTGCTGTCAACTTCCTCGATAGAAACGATTACGACCTTGTGTTCGGTGCCATTCAAATAGACTACCCCAAAGACGGTTTCGAGCTGGTTCATGAAATCAAAACGAATTCCCCAGACTTGCCGGTGATTATGATGTGTGAAACCCAGGAGCAAAAAGCTCAAAACCAACCTGCTGCGACGGTGCGCAAGCACGGCGAGCAGCAAGTTCTCGATATGGCTATCAAAGCCATCTATGCAGGCTGCTGCAATTTCCTGCTCAAACCGCTCGACTGTGAAAAAACTGAAAATCTGCTGGATACCTTCCTGCCAAACCATCCCATCTCAACAGCCGATTGTGCCCAAGATGGTGCCCAACCTCTTTACAGAATAGTAGGTAAAAGTGCAAAACTGGTTCAAGCCATCAATTTAGCTAAGAAAATAGCTCCTACTTCGGTACCAGTTTTAATAAGCGGCGAAAGCGGAACTGGCAAAGAACTAATATCTTTGCTCATTCATCACCACAGCAGAAGGACGCGGGGAGCATACATCAGGCTTAACTGCGCAGCATTAAGCGATGCGCTTCTTGAAAGCGAACTGTTCGGCCACGAGAAAGGTGCTTTCACAGGCGCATATATTCAGCGCAAAGGGCGATTCGAAATGGCCCACGGCGGCACTTTGCTGCTGGACGAAATTACCGAAACTCCACCAAGATTCCAGGCCAAGTTGCTGCGGGTACTTGAACAGCAGGATTTCGAACGCGTCGGAGGAAATGACAGCATCAGAGTTGATGTTCGAATAATAAGCACTACCAACAAGGACCTGTTACAGGAAGTCGCCCAAGGCCGGTTCCGTCAGGACCTTTATTATCGCCTTAGCGGCGTAAGATTGATTCTTCCACCACTAAGGCAGCGCAGCGATGATTTGCCAGACCTTGTATGGCATTTTGTAAACCTCTATGCCCGACAGGGACAACGTCATATCACCAGGCTTGACTCGGCGATGATGGATATTTTTGCAAAATACCATTGGCCGGGGAATATCCGGCAATTACGGAATGCCGTGCTGACATCCCTAATTCTGGGAGTCGGGCCAACATTATCTTTAGCTGATGTATCGTGGCTCTTTGACGAGCTACAGCCGCTCCCTCAGGAAAACAACTTGTCAATCGAAACAGAACAAAAAAAGCTCTCTTCTCAAGCCGGAAAACTCAATGACGCCGACCTTGCTTTAGTGAGGGACAAACAAGGACTGGCTGGTCTGCCTCTTGCGCAGGTGGAACGTCAGGCGATTTTAGACACGCTGCGACACACCTCGGGTAACCAAACGAAAGCAGCAAAGATATTAGGTATCAGTGACCGAACATTACGGGAGAAAATCCGCCGGTATCGCCAGAAGGAATGTTTACAATTAGCTTAAACTGTCGTTCAAAAAATAATTAAGGAAAAGGAAAAATGGCAGATGCAGATGATAAAAAAGCTCCGGACGCTGCAAGCGTAGAAAAAAAAGACGAACCCAAACAAGGTAAAACCGGGATTGGGATTGTTACGTGGGTAATATTAGCCGTTATTGTAGCGCTCTGTGCCGGTTCTGGTCTCCTGCTGGGCAGATTATTTGCCAGTTCAAATAATCCTCAAATGCAACCTTCTCAAACGGACCAATCCACCCCTGCGGAAACAGACGATTCGACAGAGGACTCCAAGGGCAGCTGGTATTATGATTTAGAACCCGTCGTGGCAAATCTTGATGAACCCGGCGTAACACGCTACGTTCGAGCAACTATAACGCTGGAGATAAGTTCCGCGCTGGAGCAAAACAAAGGCGCAAAACTCATCGAGGAGAAAAAGCCCACCCTTACAAATTGGCTTACCATTTATCTTGCAGGTCTGACCCTGGAAGACGCAAGAGGTGATAAAAACCTTAAACGTATTCAATTACAAATACTCGACGCTTTCAACGAAACCCTTTTCCCGGATGCAAAACCACGAATCAAACACATACTTTTCAAGGAATTCGCTATACAATGACTAATGGAGCAACTCGCAATTTGAGCAGAGAGAAAATGCAGCAGATTCTTTCCTCTATCGGCTCCCAGAAAGCAGATGAGAGCGAAAAAATAGAAGCTGCTGAATACGATTGGCACCAGCCCCACTGTTTCAGCAGCAGCCAGCTTAAAGAGCTTGACAATTTCACAAAAAAAGTGGCACAAGCATATGCTAATAGATTCACTCAATTTTACAATAGTAATTTCAATGTAACAATTACATCGACCACACAACACTTTGCGGCCGAATTTACTGCCTCCGACAATGCTCAAAGTGATTATTATCTTACTTTCGGCCCTGACCAGGACCACCTGTTCGGCCTTGTTGGCATACCCAGCCAAACCGCAATTGCTTGGCCCACCCAACTACTGGGGGAGACCAAATCTACAGAAAATAGCGACAGGGAATTATCGCAATTAGAGCAGTCCCTCCTATTCGATATCACCTGCAGAGCTGTTAAGGCCCTTTCGGATTCTTATGACAATTACGATTTAAATCCGGGCAGCGAAATTGTTAAAGGCCGGATGCCTATTAAACTGGATGGCACTGAAGAACTCTGTAAAATCACTATCAACGTCGAGAAGTCTGATTCGAAAAGCCCATCTGAAGCCTACTTTTTAATACTCTGTGACAAACTGGAGGCAGTCGTAGGGCAAAACATGCGGACCAAAGAAGATTTCTCAACGAAAGATATCGCTAAAGCAATACTTGACCATGTGTATAAGGTCCCAGTCTCTGTTACGGCCCAACTGGCCTCTATAGTGCTTACTTTTGAAGAGGCGATGAATCTACAAGTTGATGACATATTATTGCTTGATAAAAAAGCAAATGAGCCGGTTAAATTGATTGTCGAAGGGCGAGCTATCCTCCGCGGCCGGCCTGCAAAATCCGAAGGCAAGTACGCTGTAGTAATTACAAATCTGTGCGGTATAGAATGAATCATAAATCATTTACGGATACTTAATAATTAGAAGGAAACAGAAATATGGCCGAGACAACAGAAACCGTAGAAGAGAAAACCCAGGAAAACCAGAATCAGCAAGACCAGGCTGGTCAGGAGGATTCCAAAAAACAGGCGCAATCTGTCGAATTTTCCGAAGCGGCTGGGACGGAAACCTCAGGTCAAGGCACAAGTATTGACATCCTGTTGGATATGAGTGTGCCTGTTATGGTCGCTATCGGCAAGACGGAAATACTAATCCAGCGGCTCTTACAGCTTGGCCCCGGTTCGGTATTGAAGCTTGACAAAGCCATTGAAGCACCAGCGGACTTATACCTGAGGGACACGAAGTTTGCCACTGGAAGTATTGTAGTAGTGGATGGAAAGTTTGCCGTCAGAATAAAAGAAATTCTTGGCGCTGGGGCCGCCGTGACTGCTAACAAGGAATAATCAGAGCAAATTTTGCTCTGGGGAATAAACTATAATGACAGATTCTGTACAGTCAGGTTCATCAAGACTTGGGACGTTCAATATACTTTCAGGTCCCCACAGCAGTATTATTTTGGCCGTGGGTTTAGTGACGATTCTTGCCACTCTCATAATTCCTTTACCAACACCACTGTTGGATATGCTTTTGGCCTGCAGTATATCACTAGCCATAGCCGTTTTGATTGTTACTTTATCTTCAAAAGAAGCTCTCGAATTATCTGCGTTCCCTTCGCTGCTCCTATTTGTAACGCTGTTCCGGCTCTCTCTTAATGTTGCTTCGACCAGATTGATACTCCTGCAGGGAGATGCCGGCAAAATTATCCAGACTTTCGGTGATTTCGTAGCTGGTGGCCAGTTCATCGTCGGACTGGTTATCTTTTTAATCCTTGTTGTTATCCAATTCGTAGTAATCACAAAAGGCGCCGAGCGAATAAGCGAAGTTTCTGCCCGTTTTACTCTTGATGGCATGCCCGGCAAGCAAATGGCTATCGACGCAGACCTCAATGCCGGAACCATCACCGAGGTCCAGGCCAATGAACGAAGAGCAAAAATTGTAAAGGAAAGCGAGTTCTATGGAGCGATGGATGGTGCCAGCAAATTTATTCGAGGCGATGCAAAAGCAGGAATCATAATCACCGCCGTTAATATAATCGGTGGTATAGCTATGGGCTATTCGCGTGGTATGTCAATTGGTCAGGCCATAAAAACCTATTCCATACTCTCCATAGGCGATGGACTCGTTAGTCAGATACCTTCAGTAATAATCGCTATAAGTTCAGGCTTTCTCGTAACCAAAATTTCTTCAAAGTACAGCGTAGGCCAGGACCTTAGCAACCAATTTCTCAAGTCCAGCCAACCGTTGGTAGTAGCCTCTGTTATCATTGCTGCAATGGCTCTCGTGCCCGGACTGCCCCCCATACCGTTTTTACTATTGGCTGGAGGCGCCGCTTTTATCGGTCGATTAGTGAGCAAATATGAGAAAGACCAGCAAGGAAAACGCAAAGTACCATCGCAGAAAGCAAAAGCTGACAAGCAGCCGGTCGAAGAACTGCTGGATATAGACAGAATTTCTGTGCAGTTCGGTGTAAGATTGATCAGCTTAGTCGACCCTCGTAAAAACGGTACTATCTTCGACCGCATTGGGGCGCTACGAAGAAAATTTGCCCAGGAGCTCGGCATCATTATACCTTTGATTCGTCTGCGGGACAACATCAACCTCGAACCAAGCAAATACGAGATAAGAATTTTCGACCATATAGTGGCAGATGGAAAGATAGAACCCAATATGCTCCTTGCCATGGACTCCGGTGCCGCCCACAGCAAAGTAGAAGGTATAGAAACTGCCGAACCTGTTTATGGCCTGCCTGCTTTGTGGATTTCACCGGCCGACAAAGATAAAGCAGAGTTAAATGGATATACTGTAATCGACCCGGAATCGGTTTTTATTACACATCTATCGGAAACGCTGAAAAAACATGCCGACGAATTACTTACACGTGAAGATGTACAATCGCTTGTGGACAGACTTCGTAAAACCCAGCCATCATTAATTGGGGAGGTTGTCGGCGAACTCGTACCTGTCGGAATGCTTCAACGCGTGCTTAAGAACCTTTTGAAGGACAGAATACCGGTTCGCCAATTAAACACCATACTCGAATCGCTGGGAGAACACGCTTCAAAAACCAAAAACACCGATATCTTAACCGAGATGGTTCGAAAACGCCTGGCCAGGACTATTACTGACCAGCATAAAAACAAGAATGGTAAAATCTCCGCTATAACATTGGAGCCGGCACTCGAACATCAGATGACTTCAACACTGCGACAGGAAGCAGACTCGTTAAATCTGGCCTTACCAACTGAGATAGCAATGCAGATAAGCACCAAAATAGCGCAGGGCTGGAAAAAAGCAATGGATAACGGTGTGGAAAGTATAGTCTTGCTATGCGATTCAAGATTGCGACGACCCCTGGCGGCGATGCTGTCACGGACAGTTCCGCCATTGCCCGTGATAGCTTATGATGAAATTGTGCTTGGAACTGAAATAGAACCGATAAAAGCCATCTCCATCGAGCTGAACCAAGAAGAAGTGTCGCCCAAAGAAAGAGAACTTGCTATGGTTTCAAATTGAAAATACAAAAATAGATAATAGGATACCACGTGGGGTATCCCACTATGGTTGGAAACTGATTATGCCATTACATGTTCGGTCCATCGCAGTAAGCGCTGCTGTAGTATGTTTTTTTGCAGTCTGCTTAACCGGCTGGGTTAGTGACCTTTCACCGTTTACCTGCTCTAAGAGGGCACTGATAGGGGCAGTAATTATATACTTAGTGGCAGCCATGGCCGTAAAAGCAATTAATGCTATTTTGATAAATGCAATGATAAAGAGTCAGATGAGTCAACAAAAGGAAAAAGCTAATGGTGGTAGAGACTAAAAAAACTTTCGAAGACCAATCTACTAAAGACAACCACAAGCATCTAAAGGCAAATGTTAAGTGTACGTACACCGGCCAGGAAGAACCGACCATCAAAAACGAACAAATAACGCAGTTTCTTCCTATGGTGCATAAAATAGTTCAGCGGGTAGTCATATATTTGAAACCTCCCTTATCGTACGAGGATTTAGTTGCCGCAGGAACGGTGGGTTTAGTTAAAGCTGCCCACGATTACGACCCATCCCACCAGGCAGAGTTCAAAACATACGCCTACATAAGAATCAGAGGAGCTATTCTCGATGAGCTAAGAAACTGGTCCTTTGTGTCTGCGAACGTCGACAAGCAGATTCGCGAAGCTATGCAGTTCAGCCTGGAAATTACCGAACAGAAAGGGTCATTACCTACCGATGAAGAGTTGGCCGGGAAAATGCAGATTTCTGTTAATAAACTTTATCAAATATTCGAAAGTGCTCGTGCGAAGCACTTTGTCTCAATCGATAGCTTACAAGAGGGCTCAATTTCACTGAGCTCTTCTCTGACAGCAGTCAAGACAGCTACCCCCGACCAGCAGCTCGAACATGCCGAACTCATCGACAAACTAACTGAAGCTATCCAGCAGCTAAGTGAAAAACAACGACAGATTATTATACTTTACTATCAGCAGCAACTAACAATGAAACAAATCGCTGAAGTCTTCAGCGTTACCGAGTCGCGTGTCAGCCAATTGCACGCAATCGCCTTATTTAACCTGTCTGTAAAACTGAGGCAATGGAAAGATGGCAGATAATGAACACACTATAATAAAATCGGTGGAAGTCCTACACAACATCGGAAGCTTAACTCCTGCACAACGCCGGCAAGAGAGAAAGAAACGACAGAATTCACACGGGCAAAATGACCAGGAACGCGAATCCACTAAAGATGAACTGAACAAATCAACCGATAAAAACATCAGCAGCGAAACTGAAGATGAACAAGACCGACATTCTATCGATTATTGTGCGTAACTCGAATATATTATTATGTATAAAAACAGGAAAAGCTAAAAAATGGAAAAAACCGCAGGACACATTCTAAAGAGCGACAACGTTAAGCTGGAAGGACGATTTCGTCTCGATACAAGCCAAGACGCTCCAAACTCGTCAAATAAAAGAAACGTAACATCAGCTGCAGCCCAGGTACGTATCGTGGAAAATCATCCTGAATTTGCTGTAATGGAGGTAACCTGTGGCTGCGGTGCGAAAACACGCATAAGATGTGAATATACCGATGTCCAATCTACAGAACAGGGGCCTGACCAAAAAAATAATGGAGAAAATGACAATGCAAACTAACAAAAAAATCTTTACTTTTCTGGTTCTATCAGCATTAACATTTCTGATGGTGGGCTGCCCAAATGTCTTGGAACCCAACAGGCCGGTCTTCAAACCCGCCTCTACCAAGCACGACAGTACCTCTATGTCAAAAAGGTTCCAAGAATCTAATACAAAGGGCCAAACTGCCGTAGATTCCGCAATCGAGCTGGCGAAAGAACACGCCAGACTCTCAGAGGAAACCTCAGCGCTGCGGCAGAAAAATCAAGGCCTTATCGCTGAAAACCGCCAGCTTAAAGACCGCATCGCTGCTCTTGAGCCTGAACTAACGCAGACCAAGAAGGAATTAACCGAGGCAAATGACCTTTTGATTGAAATGCGCATCGAGCTGAACAACTGGAAAGCGGATATACTTGGCTTCCGTGATGAGATACGCTATGCCGACAAAGCTCAACTGGAAGCACTGCTCAGGATACTTACAGTTCTCGGCGGAGAAATTAAGACCGAGGCATCCCAGGAGCAAGACCGAGGCTCGACCAAAACATTACCAACTAAGCAACGTAAATCAGTGTTAAAAGAAACACCCATTTCAGGTTAACCAAATGAATAGATTAAAAACAATATTCTTAGTGCTGCCGATTCTTGTATTGGGCTGTGGCGGCCCTGGCTTTTTCCCGCCGCGCAGTGATTACTACTATCTGAATCCGAATAAGGATTTGAGTGCTATCGGCAGGGTCGCCCTAGTTGAACTGGCCAACGATTCGGCTTTCCCTCAAATCTCTGCCGATGTAACTGAAGCACTTTTCCAGGCGTTGCAAAAAAAGCAGGTTTTCGGGCTAACCCTTGTACGTCAACACGACCCTGCCTTTCGGAGCTTGCAGCTGGATGCGAACACAGAATATACATTTGAACAATTATCCGTAATACGCAAGACCCTAAAATGTGATGCCGTATTGATTGGCACTGTTACAGGATTCAAGCCTTATCCTCACATGAGCATTGGTCTTCGACTAAAGCTTATAGACTTGGCCGATGGGCAGATATTGTGGGCCCTCGAACAAATTTGGGATACTACCGATAAAACAACTGAAGAACGAATAAAAAGCTATTACAGCCGTCATAATTTCATGGGTTCTACAACTTTGCGGGAAAAATTAGTGACTATTAGTTCACTTAGATTTGTCAAATTCGTGGGTTATGAAACAGCTGAAACCTTACAGCCTAAAACGTAACAATTTCAGCAAAACGTAGTTTTTTCGGCCTGAATGAGCATTAACTTTAGAAAAAAATGAAAATTCGACTAAAAAAACATAAAGTTTTAGGAAAAACCCTCGAAAAGAATATGTGGAACAGACAAGAAGGTAATAAGCAATGTTAGAAAAAATAGATAACAATCAAATCCCAGGTATTTTGAAAGAATCATCCTCCAAACAACCCGACTCATCCAAGGTTCCTGCAAGTAATGAAGGGGATGCTTCACTGCAGGTTAGCTACGATTCTTTGATTGAACAGGCAAAACAAATCCCACCAGAAGACACCAACGCCGTTCAAAAGGCACGGCAGCTTCTATTGTCCGGCCAGCTTGATAATCCTGAAAATGTTCGGGAAGCCGCAGAAAACATCGCAGAACTTGACATATAAAAGTTAAGAAAATTACTATATCGCAAGGCCGGCCACGGAGGGTCGAATCAATCGTATTAAAGGATTTTATAAACTCGGCGAAGAAATGTGTATAACTGCACCGCAAGTTATCCATTCTTCGCTGTTTTTTATTGCCTCTATTGCGAGCTTATGCCAGATTAGCTAATCATGGAAGAGCAAACAACAATAAAAAGCAAATTCAAAAAGCTTTGGAAATACTACATCCTGCAAAGCTTATTGGCTACCATAGCGTTATTTATCCTCGTTCTTATCCTTGGCAAGGATAAAATAGTCGTAATCAGCTCGATGGGTGCAACTACATTTATTATATTCGCAATGCCTAAGACTGTTTCAGCGCAAACAAAAAATGTCGTTGGAGGTCATCTGGTTGGCCTGGCTTCGGGAACCATTTTCTATTTCACTACACTGCCATATTTTTTTGAATACCCTCTGGCAGTCGGATTGGCGATTTTACTTATGGTAGCTTTAGATGTTGAACATCCACCTGCCGCCGGTACAGCCCTGGCCGTAGTAATAAACGAGGTCTCCCTCGACGCGTTCATCACCATAATGCTAAGTGCGGTAATCTTATCACAGTGCCGCTATTATCTAAAAGGCTACTTGAAAGATTTGGTATGATTTCGATTTGCCCGGCAAAGATTCAGGCGTAACAATCGAGAATCTCCCCTATCGCAAAGCCATTCAGGATTCCCAGGCCAATATCGAAGGATTTGGGATTATCAGCCGGAATGCTGACGTATTTGAGCCTGATATCCGCAGCAGCAATACCACCGCCTTCATGCTGGTGATTGTTCATCTGATTTACAAACGACGAACCAGCACTTGTTTTGCTGAAAGCAGCAGTACTAATAACTCTACATGAAATTCTCTTTACCACTTCGTCACACCCCAACAAAACGTATATTAGCAAATTTGAGCAGCTAAATCAAGCAAAATCACACTAAGCCAGAACCGCAAACCATGTATTTTTTCTGCTCAGGGCAATGCCGTTTGTGATAAAGTGATATTATAGGGCAGGGAGAAAAAAATTTATTATGGGCACCCATTGAATCTACGGATAAAATATCCTTTGTTTGCGCCGGTTTCGGATTTCAATATTTGGCTTCTGATATAAGGGTCTACTGATGCAGATTATCGCCCAATGCCCCAGTTGTGGTAATAGCTGGCTGCTTGATGCTATTGCCGCCGACCGCAGAATAAGATGCCGGAGGTGCAAAAAATTATTCAAAGTCCCAAATTTAGACGAGGTGCCAAAGGCGGTTAAGGTGATAAAGCAGGCAAAAGGCACTATTTACGTGGACCAGAATGGAAAAACCTACGGCTGAGAACATGGCCTGGGTTCTGCCCGAATGTTAAGTTTATAGAGCGGGCATTTAGGAATAACACATCAATTTCTTTGCGACTTTGCGGTCGGAGTTATTCGGCACATCACTTTTGGCTTTGCAAAGGCGACTTATTAGTACTGGCGGTGGGCGCTTTGGCTGCGGGGGTTCCTTCGACTCGCTTTTCAACTTGTTCGATGCCAAGTGCCTTTTCGATTCTTTCCATTCTTGCGGAAAGCTCCGTTAGTTTGCAGTCAATCAAAACCAATCTTTTAGCGATGTCCTTAACATCTGTATTAATGCCGGTTAGGTTTCTTTCGGTCAGGTTTATAAAGCGGTCCATCATGCGTTCATAGGCATCTATGGCACGAGCCGTGTCAGTTCGGTATTCAGGCAGGGTGATTTCGGGTTTGACCTCATAGCTTTTTTTTCTGCCCTGAATTGGGCCGGCCAACCAGACCACAATTAAACAAGCAACCAGGATTGCACCAACAGTCAATAAATTTTTGGTTTCTTTTGTTTTCATATCAACTCCTTATCGTTCTATTTGTCTTTCTATCATTTCGTTCTTTTAATGGACGCTACACATTTAAAGCATCAGCCCGCCTGTGATTTAATGGAGCTCCTCAAACAAGGTTTGCGGCTCAGCTATGATACGGATGCGGCGTTTCTTGGGCAGCACTTTTGTAAAAATTTCCATTTTTTGGCCGGGTTTTAATTCAAGCTCGAAAATTCCCTTTTCAAAATAATAATATTCCGGGAGATTGTCACTATCAATTTTAAGTGTCCATCCGCCCGGTCGTACCTGGTCAAATTCGAAACACCCTTGATTATCTGTAACGATGCGTCTTACTTCCGAACTGTTTCTAAGTTCTATGACGGTATTTG